>NZ_JAZDRK010000033.1:0-36427 GCF_047501505.1 Rhodopseudomonas sp. G2_2311 | reverse complement strand
GGGCGGGCGGGGCGCGCGATCCCGGGGCGGTCGCCGAGGCGATCCGGATGACCGCGACACCGCGGGGCGCGCTCGGCGGATCCGATTACCCGGCGACCTGGACCGGCCGCAAGAGCCTGGAGACCGCCGCCGCCTACCTGACGGGGCGCTACGAGAGCGCCTACGCGTCCAGCCTGTTTGAAACCTGGTATCGCGCCCAAGCGGGCGCGACCCGGTCGGATCACGCCGCGTTTCGTCCGCGGGCGTGATCCTGCCACCACGCTTCCAGCGCATCCGCCTCCGGCGGCAGCGACACCGACAGCCCCTGGGCGAAGTCGTTCCAGACGTCCTCGGCCTTCGGCGTCACCACGCACGCCACCGGCACGCCGGCCGCGATCGCCGCCTGGAATGCCGACATCAACCCGCCGCGCACCGCCTCCTGGCCGCCGAACCGGCTCAGCACCACCAGCGCCGGCTTGCGCGCCACCGCGCGTTCGACCGCCCCCGCCGCCAAAGCCAGCGATGACGAATTGAGATTGCAGGCCTGCGATCCCGAGCCGAGATCCTGATGCATCGCGTAGCGGTCGCCGGTCGCGATATCGATCAGCTCGCTGCGGCATTCGCAGCCTTCGTGACCGCCGCCATGGCCTTCACCGTGACCCTGCCCATGCCCGTGTCCCTGATGGCCGCGGCCGGTATCCTCCGGCGGCACGATCACGCCGACGACGTCGATGCCCTCGGCCTTGCGCCGCAGCGCAAACGCGGTGAGCACGTCGGCGGCCGGCGTCCCCGGGCCGCCGCGCAGCGCCGCGATCGGCATCAGTTGGTTGCTTTCGAACGACATTGTCGATTCTCCTCCATGAGATACGGACGTACGTCGTCGCTGACCCGACACGACTGGTAGTCGCGTAGTCGTCAGCGCCGCCGTTGCAGCGATCAGCAAAGAGAATGCGAACTTCGTGCCGGCTCGCGGCACCTCATCGCCGCCAACTACGCGTGGCCGTCGCGTCCCGGCGCGAGCGCGACGCCCTTGATCTGCGCGTAGACGTCGACCCCTTCGGCGAGCCGAAGCAGATCCCACGACCGCCGGCTCAGCCGCGCCAACAGCCGACCGCCATGACCTTCGCGGCCGAGCGCCAGCACCACCAGCATCTCGTTGGCGCCGACCGGCGAGGTGGTGACGATCCGCGCCGCCACCGCGTTGAGAATCGAGCTCGCCTGCGGCAGCTCGCGCGCCAGGCTGACGTCGCTAGCGGCGATCCGAACCCGGCGGAGTTCGCCGCTCGCCGCCGGCGCCGACGGCACCAGCAGCCGCCCGCCGTCGATCTGCAGCGTCACCAGGCCATAGCTGGAATCGTAGTTTTCGACCTCGGCGTCGAAATTCACCGCGGCGTCGCGCGCGATCGCCAGCGGCAGCTTCGGATCGCTCTGCAGCTCGGCGAGCGGGCCGACCGCCAGCACCTTGCCGGCCTGCATCAGCACCAGATGATCGGCGAGCCGTTCGATCTCGGTGATGTCGTGACTGACGTAAACCACCGGCAGCGACAGCCGCGCGTGCAGCCGCTCCAGGAACGGCAGGATCTCGTCCTTGGTAAGCCGATCCAGCGCCGACAGCGGCTCGTCCATTAGCAAGAGTTTCGGCTGCGACAGCAGCGCCCGTCCGATCGCGACGCGCTGACGCTCGCCGCCGGACAGATTGCGCGGCGATCGTTCCAGCAGCTTCGCAAGCCCGAGCAGGTCGATCACTTCGTCGAACTCGACCGCATCGGCATGAGTCTTACCGGACTCATGCGGCGCGCCGTACAGCAGATTGGCCTTCACCGAGAGATGCTGGAACAGGCTGGCTTCCTGAAACACATAGCCGATCGGGCGATGATGCGGTTTCAGGAAGGTCGTATCGTCCTGCCACACCTCGCCGCTGACTTCGCAGCTACTTCCCGGCAGATGCTGCAGCCCGGCGAGGCAGCGCAGCACGCTGGACTTGCCGCAGCCGGAGGGCCCGAACAGGCCGGTGATTCCGGTGGCCGGCACCGCGAAGGCGGCATCCAGCTTGAAGCCGCCGAGCTGGCCGCGAAACGCCGCCCGAATGGTGGGAGGTGACAGCGCCCTCATGCCCGGATCCGCGCAGTTCGTTTTTCCAGCATCATCATGGTGAGGATCACCACGAAGGCGAACGCCGCCATGCCGCCGGCCAGGATGTTGGCCTCACGCCACTGCGAGGTCTCGACGTAGTCGTAGATCGCCACCGACAGCACCTTGGTGCTGCCCGGTATGTTGCCGCCGATCATCAGCACGATGCCGAACTCGCCGACGGTGTGGGCGAAGCCGAGCACCGCACCGGCCAGAAAGCCCGGCCGCGCCAGCGGCACCGCCACCGTCCAGAATGCCTTCAGCGGCGAGGCGCGCAGCGTCGCGGCAACTTCCAGCGGACGATCGCCGATCGCGTCGAACGCATTGCGGATCGGCTGCACCACGAACGGCATCGAGTAGATCACCGAGCCGAACACCAGACCGCCGAAGGTGAACGCCACGGTGCGGCCACCCCACAGCGCCGCCAGCGCGCCGCCCGGCCCGTCCGGCCCCATCAGCACAAGAAGATAAAAACCGAGCACGGTCGGCGGCAGCACCAGCGGCAGCGCCACCACCGCCGCGATGCCTTCCTTCCACCACGCCCTGGAGCGCGCCAGCCACCACGCGATCGGCGTGCCGACGATCAGCAGGATCACCGTGGTAATCGCCGCCAGCTCGATGGTGAGCCACACCGGCTGCCAGATGTCGGGGGGAAGGCTATGCATACGTTCTCAGGACTGAGGTGGTGAAGGAAACGAGGCCTTCCTCCGTCATTGCGAGCGAAGCGAAGCAATCCATGCGGCGAGCACCGAGCTGGATTGCTTCGTCGCTACGCTCCTCGCAATGACGGAGAGGCTTCAGCATGAGAACGTCAGCTCGCCTTCGGCGTGGTGACTTCGTAGCCGAACTTCTCGATGATGGCGCGCGACTCCGGGCCCTTGAGGAAGTCGAGGAACGCCTTGGCGGCGGCGTTGGCTTCGCCCTTCTTCAGCAGCACGGCGTCCTGGGTGATCGGCTTGTACAGGTTCTGCGGCACCATCCAGCGCGAGCCGTCCTTGTCTCCGATCACCTGCGACAGCGCCACGAAGCCGATCTCGGCGTTGCCGGTCTGCACGAACTGATAGGCCTGGGTGATGTTGGCGCCTTCGACCAGCTTCGGCTTCAGGTCGTCGTACAGCTTCAGCGCCTGCATGGTCTCGACCGCGGCGGCGCCATAGGGCGCGGCGGCCGGATTGCAGATCGACACCTTGGCGATCGACGCCTGCTTCAGGGTCTCTTCGCCCTTCACCACGCCCGGCGACTTGCTCCACAGCACCAGCTTGCCGACCGCGTAGGTGAACACGCTGTCCTTCACGCCGAGGCCTTCTTCGGCGAGCTTCTTCGGCCGCGCCGAGTCGGCCGACAGGAACACTTCGAACGGCGCGTCCTGGGTGATCTGGGTGTAGAACTGACCGCTGGCGCCGAACGACAGCACCACCTCGTGCCCGGTCTTGGCCTTGAACGCCGCAGCGATCTCCTTCACCGGCTCGGTGAAATTCGCCGCGACCGCGACCTTGGCGGAATCGGCGAGCGCCGGCGCAGAGGCAAGGCCGGCGGCAAAAGCTGCGCCGAACAGGGCGAGCTTGAGAGTGGCAATGGCTTTCAAGGGAAGTCTCCTACTGGTTGAAGTCCGCATTGATGGTGATGGCGACAAGGCGAACGGCGCGACGCGGCCCAAGCCTCGTTTGGTGATCAAGCCTCGGTTGGTGACGATGTCGCTCCGCTCGGAATGATGAGATCGGGACGAACATGGTCGGTGCACCGCGTCAGTCGATCGCGACGATGACGTGAGCGGCGTCGAACACCGCGCAGGCCGGATCACCCGGGGCCAGCTTGAGGTCGTCGGCGCTGCGCGCCGTGACCGAGGCCGCCAGCGTCTTGTCGCCGCCGATATCGAGCACGATCTCGGCGTTGACGGCCGAGATGTCGGCGCGGCGCACGATGCCGCGCACGCAATTGCGGGCCGAGACCAGCGGCGGCTGATGGCCCGGCGCGATCATCACGAACGGCGCCTTGATCAGTACGATCGCCTCGCGGCCGACCACGAGACCGAGGCTGCGCACGCTCTCGGCGGTCAGCAGCGCATAGATCGTGGTCTCGGGCGACACCGTCACGGCGACTTCGGCGCTGAGCGTATCGGCCCTGATGTCCGTGATGACGCCGCGAAGGGCGTTGCGGGCACTGGTCTTCATGAAGAATCCGGAGACGAGATTGATCGGGGTGATGCCGCTGCCGGCGAGTTCGGGCTCGAGGTTGCGGAACACCCGCGCCATCTCGGCCTCGAGTCGGCCGAAAGCTTCGATCACCTTGACGCCGGTCGGGGTCAGTTGCGCGCCACCGCCGGCCTTGCCGCCGGTGCGGGTTTCCAACAGCGGCCGGCCGAACAGGTTGGTCATCGCGTCGAGCGCGTCCCAGGCGGCCTTGTAGCTGAGGCCCGCCGCCTTGGCGCCGGCGGTGATACTGCCCTCGCGCGCCACCGCCTGGAGCAGCCGGATGCGGTCACGGCCGACCCCGGAAATCTCCTTCGTTTTCAGTGTGACGGTTGCCTCTATGGACATCCAGGCAGCCTCGTCATTTGGTCGGACTGGTCGTCATGTGCAGGAACTATATAACGGCATACCCAGCCTGGCCAACCTCAACGAAGGAGACCACAGCCATGAAAATCAGCGCCCGCAATCAGCTCAAGGGCACCATTGTCGACGTCATCAAGGGCGCCACCACCTCGCATGTCCGTATCGACATCGGCGGCGGCGCGATCGTAACTGCTTCGATTACCAACGAATCCGCCGAAGAACTGAAGCTCGCCAAGGGCCAGCCGGCAATGGCTCTGATCAAAGCCTCCGACGTGCTGGTCGCCGTCGATTAAGCCGGTCGCGATCGCTTCAAGCGACAACAGGTCGCGCCCACCCATTACTTCAGCGCCTCGCAGACACTGACGTGAGGGTGGGCGGGTCGGCGGAAGCTGCGGCCATGCAGCTTGCCCCACCATTGATCGAGCGCGCGCCGCTCGCATTTCAGCCGCACACTCATGCCGTCGGCGAATTTGATCCAGGCGTCGAAGCGATGGCTCGGCACCGCGATCACCAGCGGGACGTCGGCGCTGAGCGCCTCGACGATCAGGTGCAGCAAGCCTTTGCCTTCGCTCTCCTGCTGGCCGAACCGATTGATGATCAGAAGGTCCGCGCCCTGCGCCAGGGCGCATGCGACCCGCGCGCCGGCATCGAGCAGGCGGCTCGGATCGAGCCGGCAGCCTTCGGCCATCGGACCGAGATCCTGATACAGCGAAATCTGCTCGCCGGAATGCACCAGCCTGGCGGACAGCCCGCGGGTCTCGTCGCCGCGTGGCCCGACCTGCACCAGGCCGACGGCGCGGTATCCCTGTGAATTGAGGTCGGCGGCGAAGTCGCCGAGCAGCCGATCCGGATCCTCGCCGCGTTCATAGACCAGAGCAGCCAGATCGCATTGGGAGTCGAAGGTCATCGGCCCATCGCCGCGGCTTGGCGGCGCTCCGCTGTCGAGAGAGCACGAGCGGCGGGCAGATACCCCTGCGTTCCGCCCTCGTCATATATAACAGTATATAACGATCCCGCGCCAGCAGAAATTCTGCTTTTGGACCAATGGAAAAGATGCGACCGAGGAGCGGATGCAAACGCAACTAGCACCGCCTGTTGTTTGGGCGATGCGTAATTTTATTGCTCTCTGATCCATATTTTTTGCGCTTTGATGCGCGTCAAATCAGGGGTTTCCCCTGCGTGCTACTGCACCGCACACAACGCAACATCTCTGCCAGCGAGGCCCCGATACCTCGCGAGCAGTCAATCTAAAGGCCACGAGGAGGTTCTGCCCGGCCGCTGCCTCAGCAGCCGCCCGGCATCGATACACCTTTCCCAAAAAATGGCCGACGCAACACGGCGGGTTCGCTCCGCCGATCCAACGCAGACACGCAAAAACGGACGGACCCCATGAACGCAAAATATCCTGGCATTCCCTCAGTGATCCACGGCAACGGCGCGGTCGCGCAGGTGATGGGGCATGTCTGCGGCGGCGTCATCGGCTACCCGATCACGCCTTCAACCGAAATCTCGGAAATCTATGAGGCGTTCCGCTCGTCCGGCGGCTGCAACGTCTGGGGCAAGCATCCGTTCTTCTTCGAACCGGAAGGCGAACACTCGGCGCAGTCCGGCGCGCTCGGCGCGGCGCTGACCGGGGGCAAGTTCATCTCCAACGCTTCGTCGTCCCAGGGCATCCTGTACGGCCTGGAGTCGCACTACGTTACCGTCGGCAAGAAGGTCGGCGGCTTCGTGCTGCAGGTCGCCGCGCGCGTGGTGTCGAAGCACTCGCTCAACGTGATGGCCGGCCATGACGACGTCTATGCGCTGCTGTCGTCGGGCTACACCATCCTGTTCGGCTCCAATCCGCAGGAAGCCGCCGACCTCGCCGCGATCTCTTATAAGGTCGCCGCGATGTCGCTGATCCCGGTCGCCAACGCGATGGATGGCTTTGCGACCTCGCACATGCTGTCCGAAGCGCTGATGCCGGAGCCGGACCTGCTGCGCGAATTCCTCGGCGACCCGGCCGGCCGCATCAAGTGCCCGACCGTGGCGCAGGAGATGCTGTTCGGCGCCAAGGGCCGCGTGTTCCAGCTCAAGCAGTATCTGCTGCGGCACGAAGCCGACTTCATGCCGTCCGACCTCGCCTCGCTCAGGAAATTCCTCGACGACAACGCCGACACGATCGAGACCGATAACGCCGGCACCATCGTGGTCGAGACCCTCGCTTACGTGCCGGAAGAACTACGCGGCCAGTGGAAGCGGCAGTGGATCAACGCGCCCGAGAAGGGCACCCGGCAGCTGGTGCCGGCGCTGGTCGACATCGACAATCCGGGCCTGACCGGCGGCGTGCAGAACCAGCCGGACTTCCAGGCCGGCGCGGTCGACCACCGCACGCACTTCGCCAATTCGGTGCCGCGCTTCGTCAAGGAAGCGATGGCCGAATACGCCGCGCTGACCGGCCGCGAATACAAGCCGGTGATGACCTATATGTGCGACGACGCCGAGCACGTCGTGGTCGGCCTCGGTTCGGTCACCGACGACGCCGAAGCGGTCGCGGCTTATCTGCGCTCGCAGGGCAAGAAGGTCGGCGTGGTGTCGATCAAGATGCTGCAGCCGTTCCCGGAAGCCGAACTGGTCGAAGCGCTGAAGGGCAAAACCGCCGTCACCGTGCTGGAACGCTCGGAAGTCACCGCGCTGACCCAGCTCGTCACCCAGGCGCTGTGCAAGGCGCGCGAGAACGGCGACGCCGGCGTGCGTCACGCCGGCATTCCGGCGCTAACCAAGCTGCCGAAGATCACCACCGCGATCTTCGGCCTCGGCGGCCACGATCTGCAGCCGCGCGACCTGATCGCCTGCTACGCCAATATGGAGAAGCAGGACTCGGCGCCGTTCGTCTATCTCGGCACCAAGTTCTTCACCGAGAACCCGTCGCCGCGGATGGAAGCGCTGCAAAACCGGCTGAAGGCGGCGTATCCGGAAACCCAGTTCATGGCGCTGCCGACGGGGCAGAACCCGAACCTGCTGCCGCCCTCCGCGTTCCGCATCCGCTTCCACTCGATCGGCGGCTACGGCACCATCGCGTCCGGCAAGCTGCTGACCGACATCCTGGCCGGCGCGCTCGACATGCATTCGAAGTCGGCGCCGAAATACGGCTCGGAAAAGAGCGGCGCGCCGACCAATTACTACATCACGCTGTCGCCGGAGCCGGTGAAGATCACCAACGCCGAGCTGGAAGACGTCGAGATCGTGATCTCGCCGGACCACAAGGTGTTCGTGCACACCAACCCGCTGCGCGGCCTGGTGGCGGGCGGCACCTTCATCCTGCAGACCAACCTGTCGCCGCTCGAAGTGTGGCGTGATCTGCCGGCCAAGGCGCGCCAGACCATCCGCGACAAGAAGATCAAGTTCTACGTGATCGACGCGTTCGCGGTGGCCAAGCGCCACGCACCGACCGCCGAACTCGAAACCCGCATGATGGGCATCGCCTTCATCGGCGCGGTGTGCGGCAATGTCGACCGCGTGGTCGCCGACGCTTCGCAGGACGCGATGCTCAACAAGATCCGTCAGCAGATCTCGAAGAAGTTCGGCGCCAAGGGCGGCGACATCGTCGAGGGCAACATGGCGGTGATCCGCGAGGGTCTCGAAGCCACCCACAAGGTCGATTACGACGCCGCCGAATTCGGCGAGGACGCCATCAAGGCCGCCCCGAAGGCCAAGCGCGACGCCTCGATCTCGGCCTCGATGTGCCGCGTCGCGGCGCCGGCTTCGGCCGCGGGCTTCCTCGATCCGGAGTACTACGACGACGTGCTCGCCGCGCCGTTCCGCGACGGCACCATCGCCGAAGCGCCGGTGCTGCCGGGTATCGGCATGTTCATGCCGGCCGGCTCCGCCGCCGCCAAGGACAAGGGCCTGTTCCGCCGCAACGTGCCGGAGTTCAAGGCCGACCTCTGCACCGGCTGTATGGAATGCGCGCTGGTCTGCCCGGACGCGGCGATCCCGAATGCGGTGCACGACATCCACGAACTGCTGCTGACCGCGATAAAGCAGCTCGACATCGCGCCGGCTCAGCAAGACAGCTTGCGCGAGAAGGTGCCGGCGCTAACCGAAGCGATCCGCGACGTGTATCGCCAGGCTAAGGACGACAAGCCGTTCCACGATATCGTGGCGCAGGCAGCCGAAGCGCTGAAGCTCGACAACGCCACGCTGAACCGCAACTTCGGCAAGCTGTCGGCGGCGCTATCGGTGTATCCGGTGGCCCGCACCCGGCCGTTCTTCGACGCGATGGAGAAGAGCCAGCCGGGCACCGGCGGCCTGTATTCGGTGAGCGTCGACCCGTGGAAGTGCTCGGGCTGTCTCGAATGTATCGACGTCTGCGGCCCCGGCGCGCTGGTCGATCGTGAGCAGGACGAGCCGATGCTGGAGCAGCTCCAGGCGCGGTTCGAATTCCTCAGCCGCACCCCGAACACTCCGGCGCGGTTCACCGAAAGCGCGACCAAGCCGGAAGGCGAGACCAAGCGCCTGATGCTCGATCGCGCCAATTACTACGCGACCACCGGCGGCCACGGCGCCTGCCGCGGTTGCGGCGAAGTCACCGCGATCCGTCTGGTCACCTCGACCAACCACGCGATCCACGACAAGCGCCGCAAGGACCACATCCGCGAGCTGGAAACCCTGATCGACCAGCTCAATGCCAAGCGGGCGCTGGTGGCCGGCGACGAGGCGCGCGCCGCCCGCATCGACCAGACCCTGAAGACGCTGGAGAAGCGGCTGTATCTCTATGAGAGCGGCCCGACCGGCAACGGCCCGTCCGGCATGGTGATCGCCAACGCCACCGGCTGCTCGAGCGTCTATGCGTCGACCTTCCCGTTCAACCCCTACACCGATCCGTGGGTGAACAGCCTGTTCCAGGACACCCCTGCGGTGGCCAAGGGCATCTTCGAAGGTCTCACCGCCAAGGCGTCGGAGGACTTCCGGGCGCTGCGCGTCGCCAAGCTCGAACTGGCCGACGCCTATGATGCGGCCAAGCACGACGGCTACTTCCGCTACTTCGGCTGGAGCGAATTCACGCCGGAAGAGCGCTCGATGCTGCCGACCGTGCTGAGCATGGGCGGCGACGGTGCCACCTACGACATCGGCTTCGGCGCGCTGTCGCGTCTGCTCGCCACCAAGACCCCGATCAAGGTCGTGGTGCTGAACACCGGCGCCTATTCCAACACCGGCGGCCAGACCTCGACGGCGAGCCTCACCGGCCAGGACAGCGACCTGTCGCGGTTCGGCATCGCCCAGCACGGCAAGCAGGAATCCCGCAAGGAGCTCGGCCTGATCGCCTCGTTCCATCCGAACGTGTTCGTGGTGCAGACCGCGACCGCGCTGCAGGGCCACTTCCTGAAGAACGTGATGGAATTCCTGAACCACACCTCGTCGCCGGCGGTGCTCGACGTCTATACGCCGTGCCAGGCCGAGCATGGCATCGGCGACGCCGTCGCCAACCGACAGGCACGTCTTGCGGTCGAAAGCCGGATGAATCCGGTGTTCGTCCACGACCCGCGCAAGGGCAGCAAGCTCAACAACTGGTTCTCGCTCGACGGCAACCCCGAGGCCGACCAGGACTGGGCCACCAAGCCGATCGAGTACGTCGATGAGAGCGGCAAGCCGCAGCTTCTGAAAGCCAAGCTGACGCCGGCCGACTTCGCCCACACCGAAGTCCGCTTCCGCAAGCAGTTCAAGCCGCTGAAGAAGGACGACGGAGCGCTGCCGATCGACGAATATGTCGCGCTCGATCCGGCGGCGCGCGCCGGCAAGACGCCGTTCATCTACGCCACCGATGCCGACAAGAAGCTGATCAAGCTTTCGGTCGGCGAGACCGTGGTGGCGCTGGTGGAAGAACGGCGGAAGTACTGGCGGACGCTGCAGTATCTCGGCGGCTTCGACGTCCGTGCGCTCGACGAAGCGCACAGCGCCGAACTGGCCGCGCTGCAGCACCAGTACGACGAACAGGTCAAGGCCCGCGAAAGCTCGCTCGATCAGATCGCGCGCGGCATGAGCGAGCTGGCAGCCTCTTCGAACGCGCCGGCCGCCGGCGGGTTCGCCGGCCTGATGGCCGGGCTGGCGCCCGCCCCGGCCGCCGCGGCGGCGCAGACCAACGGCGCCAAGGCAGCCAATGGCAACGGTGCCGAACCGATCCACATCGACGATGCGGACCTCGGCAAGTGCACCAACTGCAAGAGCTGCTACCAGGACGTGCCGGAAGTGTTCGAACTCACCAAGATCGTCGTCGACGGCGCCCCGAAGGACGTCGCCCACGTCATCCCGGGCGTGTTCAGCAAGCTCAAGGTCACGCCTGAACTGTCGGCCAAACTGAGCCGCGCAGCGGCCAACTGCGATGCGGAGATCATTCGATGAGCGACGTCACCGGAACGGTCTCCAGCGACGTGCTGCGCTACCAACAGGCGCGCAGCACGCTGGAAAGCTCCAAGAGCGAACTGGAAGAGCTGCAGAACAGCGAAGCTGTCGGCATCTTCCAGAAGCAGCTCGCGCTCTTGCAGAAGCGCCTGGTCAACGACCCGGCGTCGCTGCGCAACATGTTCATCGCGGACGGCACCCAGGCGATCATCTGGGAATTCCAGCAGCCGGAGCTCGGTGAAGCCTTCACCACCACGCTGTGGAATCTGCTCGCCCGCGGCGACGACATGTCGACGATCCTGCAGCGCTTCATCTGGGCGCTGCCGCTGAAGTTCAAGCGCAAGTTCATCAAGGCGATCGACGTGCACCTGCGCGGTCGCTACCCGATGTTCGAGAACCTGTCGGAAGGCTGGCCGGGCGAGGCGTTCATCCCGCCCTACATCCGTCCGGCCGAAGAGCGCGCGATCGACTTCGAACTCGTGAACCAGGGCTATCTCGGCTACCAGTCGATCGGCTACAGCCTTCGCGAGTGCGAGCTGTTCGTCTGGTTAGAGGTGATGCGCGACAAGCAGTGCGACGACAAACCGTGCGAGCTCGGCGTGCTGATTCAGGGCCGGAAGGAAGCCAAGGGCGGCTGCCCGGTGAAGATCCACATCCCCGAGATGCTGGACCTGCTCGGCAACGGCAAGCATCGCGAAGCCTTGGAGCTGATCGAAAGCTGCAACCCGCTGCCGAACGTCACCGGCCGCGTCTGCCCGCAGGAACTGCAGTGCCAGGGCGTCTGCACCCATACCAAGCGGCCGATCGAGATCGGCCAGCTCGAATGGTACCTGCCCGAGCATCAGAAGCTCACCAATCCGAACGCCAATGAGCGGTTCGCCGGCCGGATCTCGCCGTGGGCCGCGGCGGTGAAGCCGCCGATCGCGGTGGTCGGTTCCGGCCCGTCGGGCCTGATCAACGCGTACTTGCTGGCGGTCGAAGGCTTCCCGGTCACGATCTTCGAGGCGTTCCACGACCTCGGCGGCGTGCTGCGCTACGGCATTCCTGAATTCCGCCTGCCCAACACGCTGATCGACGACGTCGTCGAAAAGATCATCCTGCTCGGCGGCCGCTTCGTGAAGAATTTCGTGGTCGGCAAGACCGCGACGCTCGAAGACCTCAAGGCCGAAGGCTTCTGGAAGATCTTCGTCGGCACCGGCGCTGGCCTGCCGACCTTCATGAACGTGCCCGGCGAGCATCTGCTCGGCGTGATGTCGGCCAACGAGTTCCTAACCCGCGTCAACCTGATGCGCGGCCTGGACGACCGTTACGAGACGCCGCTGCCCGAGGTGAAGGGCAAGAACGTGTTCGTGATCGGCGGCGGCAACACCGCGATGGACGCGGCGCGCACCGCCAAGCGGCTCGGCGGCAACGTCACCATCGTGTATCGCCGCACCAAGAGCGAGATGCCGGCCCGCGTCGAGGAGCTGCATCACGCGCTGGAAGAAGAGATCAATCTCGCGGTGCTGCGCGCCCCGCGCGAATTCATCGGCGACGACCACACCCACTTCGTCACCCACGCGCTGCTCGACGTCAACGAGCTCGGCGAACCCGACAAGTCCGGCCGCCGCAGCCCGAAGCCGACCGGGCAGATCGAGCGGGTGCCGGTCGACCTCGTGATCATGGCGCTGGGCAACACCGCCAACCCGATCATGAAGGACGCCGAGCCGGGCCTGAAAACCAACAAATGGGGCACCATCGAGGTCGAAGAAGGCTCGCAGCGCACCTCGATTCCCGGCGTCTACACCGGCGGCGACGCCGCCCGCGGCGGCTCCACCGCGATCCGCGCGGCCGGCGACGGCCAGGCGGCGGCGCGCGAAATCGTTGGCGAGATTCCGTTCACGCCGGCCGAGATCAAGGACCGGGTCGAACGTGCCGCGAAGTACACCGAGCTCGGCCAGGTGGCGCAGACCATCGTCAACAAGGTGCCGCTCGCCGGCGGCATCGTCGAGTTCACCGTGCGGGCCCCGATGGTGGCGCGCTCGGCCCAGGCCGGACAGTTCGTCCGCGTGCTGCCGTGGGAGAAGGGCGAACTGATCCCGCTGACGCTGGCCGATTGGGACGCCGAGAAAGGCACCATTGATCTGGTGGTGCAGGGCATGGGCACCTCGTCGCTGGAGATCAACCGGATGGCGATCGGCGATGCGTTCTCCGGCATCGCCGGCCCGCTCGGCCGCGCCAGCGAGCTGCACCGCTACGAAGGCAACCAGACCGTGGTGTTCTGCGCCGGCGGCGTCGGCCTGCCGCCGGTGTATCCGATCATGCGCGAGCACCTGCGGCTCGGCAACCACGTGACGCTGATCTCCGGCTTCCGCGCCAAGGAGTTCCTGTTCTGGACCGGCGACGACGAGCGCGTCGGCAAGCTGAAGCAGGAGTTCGGCGACCAGCTGTCGCTGATCTACACGACGAACGACGGCTCCTACGGCGTCAAAGGCTTCGTCACCGGCCCGCTCGAGGAGATGATGAAGGCCAACCAGGAAGGCAAGGGCCGCAGCATCGCCGAAGTGGTGGCGATCGGCCCGCCGCTGATGATGCGGGCGGTCTCCGACCTCACCAAGCCGTATGGCGTCAAGACCGTGGCGAGCCTCAACTCGATCATGGTGGATGCGACGGGGATGTGCGGCGCCTGCATGGTACCGGTGACCATCGACGGCAAAATGGTCCGCAAGCACGCCTGCATCGACGGCCCGGAAATCGACGCCCACATCATCGACTGGGACAAGTTCCTACCCCGCTTCAACCAGTTCAAGGCGCAGGAGCTGGAAAGCAAGAAGAAGCACGGCTTCGTGTAAGCGCGAAGCCGCAGCCCGTCGCCATTCCCGGATCGGTGCGACGCGCCGTCCGGGTACACACTCAGCGAAGCAATCCAGTCTCTCACCGGGGCTGGATTGCTTCGTCGCTTCGCTCCTCGCAAGGGCGGCGAGAGAGTGATTATTACATGGCACGGATCATCGCCGATCCACTCGGCCGAGCTACTCGCCCGCTCCTACAAAAACCTCGCGTCGTCGCGAAGTAACAGGTCGCGGATTTGAACCGGGACGGGGAAGCCGTATCCGGTGTACCCCTCTCGCCAAGTCAGATGTCCCGAACGATGCTCTTGGGACGTATAGAGCTCTGAGCCGACCATCTGCATGGCGTGCAGGAGGGCTTGCGCGCTGTCGACGCCATGAGCCGAGTTCGCGCGCGTTCGATCGGGCCATTTGATCTGCCATGCACATTCCCAGGACGATTTGCCCGCTTTGGGCGGGAATATCTGGACATCAACTCTCTGGCTGTTGTCCTTCGCTTGGACCATCAGCGTGCGGGCCATGAATTCTTCCATGTCAAAACCTCAACTGAGGGATCGGTCGGCCGCTCAAGCACGCACTGTATCGCTCCATCGCCTGAGCCCAACAAAGCGGTGTTTTCACAAGATTACAGATCATCGTGTCCTTCGAATATTGAAGGTCACAATCCGCCTCCAGCCTGCGTTTAGCGGCGCTGAAATCGGTGCTGCCGCCCGCCGCGATTGCCCATCGGCCGTGGTAATCGCGCGGCTGCAGCCAGTAGAAATTCTTCAAAGCAACCTGACGGCGCCTCAGTGTTTCCCTGAGCGTAGCCACTTCAGATTTTAGGAGAACAAGGTCTTCTCCTAACTGTTCTAGCAAACCAGCCATGGACCTTTCCCTCTTCCGACGGGTCAAGGTTACGGATTTTTTTCCTAATGTCAATCCTGGACGTAATGTTGAAATTTACCCCAGCTCCCCCACGAAGGGGTGCCAAACGCCTCCGGACGCCTTAAGTTGCGGCCATGCCGAAAACGACCAAGTCCGCCGCTGCGGCGCCTGCCGCTTCCTCCGCCACGCCCCCTGCCCCGGCCGGCGTCAAGCCGCCCGGCAAGGGCGACCATGTGTTCCTGGTCGACGGCTCGTCGTACATCTTCCGCGCCTATCACGCGCTGCCGCCGCTCAACCGCAAATCCGACGGGTTGCAGGTCAATGCCGTGCTCGGCTTCTGCAACATGCTGTGGAAGCTGCTCCGCGACATGCCGCCGGAGAACCGGCCGACGCATCTCGCCATCATCTTCGACAAATCCGAAGTCACCTTCCGCAACGCGCTATACCCCGAATACAAGGCGCACCGGCCGCCGGCGCCGGAGGACCTGATCCCGCAATTCGGCCTGATCCGCGAGGCGGTGCGGGCGTTCGATCTGCCGTGCCTGGAACAGTCCGGTTTCGAGGCCGACGACCTGATCGCCACTTACGTGCGCGAGGCCTGCGAGGCCGGGGCGACGGCGACGATCGTGTCGTCCGACAAGGACCTGATGCAGCTCGTGACCGACTGCGTGGTGATGTACGACACCATGAAGGACCGCCGCATCGGCGTGCCCGAGGTGATCGAGAAATTCGGCGTGCCGCCCAATAAGGTCGTCGAGGTCCAGGCGCTGGCCGGCGACAGCGTCGACAACGTGCCGGGCGTGCCGGGCATCGGCATCAAGACCGCAGCGCAGCTGATCAATGAATATGGCGACCTCGACACGCTGCTGGCGCGCGCCGCCGAGATCAAGCAGCCGAAGCGGCGCGAGGCGCTGATCGAGAACGCCGAGAAGGCGCGGATCTCGCGCAAGCTGGTGCTGCTCGACGACCATGTAAAGCTCGACGTACCGCTCGCCGAGCTCGCGGTGCACGAGCCGGACGCGCGCAAGCTGGTGGCGTTCCTCAAGGCGATGGAATTCACCACGCTGACGCGGCGCGTTGCGGAGTACGCGCAGATCGATCCGTCGGATGTCGAGGCGGAGACGGCGCTCAAGTCGGCGGTGCCGCCGCTGGCGAGGAGCGGGAGCACGTCGGCGAGCGGAGACCTGTTTGCGGGGCAAGAGCCCTCACCCCAGCCCTCTCCCGCAAGCGGGGGAGGGAGCGCGCCGCAAGCGGGGCAAAGTGGTCCGCTGAATGCGGGCCGCGGCCGCGACGGCAAGCCCGGCGTCGTGCTGTCGCCGGAGGCGCTGGTGGCCGCGCGGGCGGAAGCCGCCCGCAAGATCCCGGTCGACCGCACCGCCTACAAGACGCTGCGCACGCTGGACGAGCTGCACGCTGTCATCGCCCGCATCCACGACACCGGCGTGGTGGCGCTGGAAGCGGTCGCGACCTCGATCGATCCGATGCAGGCGGAGCTGACCGGCGTCGCGCTGGCCCTCGGCCCGAATGATGCCTGCTACATCCCGCTCGGCCACAAGCAGGCCGGCGATGGCGACGGCCTGTTCGCCGCCGGCCTCGCACCCGATCAACTCGGCACCCGCGACGCGCTCGATGCGCTGAAGCCGATCCTCGAATCCGCCGGAATCGCCAAGGTCGGCTTCGCGATCAAGTTTGCCGCAGTGCTGCTGGCGCAGCATGGCCTGACCTTGCGCAACATCGACGATCCGCAACTGATGTCTTACGCGCTCGATGCCGGCCGCGGCAGCCACAAGATTGAAGCGCTGTCGGAAAGCAATCTCGGCCACACCCTGCACACGCAGGAAGAACTCATCGGCACCGGCAAAAACAAGATCAGCTTCGATCAGGTCGCAATCGACCGCGCCACCGCCTATGCGGCCGAGCGCGCCGACGTTGCCCTCCGGCTGGCGCGCGTGCTGAAGCCGCGCCTCGTCGCCGGCAGCATGACGGCGGTGTACGAGACGCTGGAGCGTCCTCTGGTCGGCGTGCTGGCGCGGATGGAGCGGCGCGGCATCTCGATCGACCGCCAGGTGCTGTCGCGGCTGTCGTCCGATTTCGCCCAGACCGCGGCACGGATCGAGGCCGAGATCCGCGAGCTCGCCGGCGAGGACATCAATATCGGCAGCCCGAAGCAGCTCGGCGACATCCTGTTCGGCAAGATGGGCCTGCCGGGCGGCAGCAAGACCAAGACCGGCGCGTGGTCGACCTCGGCGCAGGTGCTGGACGAACTCGCCGAGCAGGGCCACGAATTCCCGAAGAAGATTCTGGAGTGGCGGCAGGTCAGCAAGCTGCGCTCGACCTACACCGACGCGCTGCCGACTTACGTGCATCCGCAGACCCATCGCGTCCACACCACCTACGCGCTCGCCGCCACCACCACCGGCCGGCTATCGTCGAACGAGCCGAACCTGCAGAACATCCCGGTACGCACCGAGGACGGCCGCAAGATCCGACGCGCCTTCGTGGCGACGCCCGGCAACAAGCTGGTGTCGGCCGACTACTCGCAGATCGAGCTGCGTCTGCTCTCCGAAGTCGCCGACGTGCCGGCTTTGCGAAAAGCGTTTCAGGACGGCATCGACATTCACGCGATGACGGCGTCGGAGATGTTCGGCGTCCCAGTCGAAGGCATGCCATCGGAAATCCGCCGCCGGGCGAAAGCGATCAACTTCGGCATCATCTACGGCATCTCGGCGTTCGGCCTCGCCAATCAGCTCGGCATCCCGCGCGAGGAAGCTGGCGCCTACATCAAGCGCTACTTCGAGCGCTTCCCCGGCATCCGCGCCTATATGGACGAGACCCGCGATTTCTGCCGCACGCATGGTTACGTCACCACGCTGTTCGGCCGCAAATGCCACTATCCGGACATCAAGGCCTCGAACCCGTCGATCCGCGCGTTCAACGAGCGTGCCGCGATCAACGCCCGGCTGCAGGGCTCCGCCGCCGACATCATCCGCCGCGCCATGGTGCGGATGGAGGACGCGCTGGCCGAAAAGAAGCTCAGCGCCCAGATGCTGCTGCAGGTCCACGACGAACTGATCTTCGAAGTGCCGGAAGCCGAGGTCGAGGCGACGCTGCCGGTCGTGCGCAGCGTGATGCAGGACGCGCCGTTCCCGGCGGTGATCCTCAACGTCCCGCTGCAGGTGGACGCCCGGGCAGCGGATAATTGGGACGAGGCACATTAGCGGCGCTGATCGCTGTGGATCGCTGATCCGCGGCGGGCACTGCGCACCTCTCCCGCCTGCGGGAGAGGTCGGCCCGGCGTAGCGCAGCGAAGCCGGGACGGGTGAGGGCACTCCGTTCCGCAGATCGCGAACTCACTGCTCGGGACGCCCTCACCCCAACCCTCTCCCGCAAGCGGGAGAGGGGGCGCGCCGTGCCCGTAGCTCGTTGGGAAATACTGATCCGCCGCGGGCGCTGAGCAACCTCGCCGGCTTGCGGGAGAGGTCGACGCGCGAAGCGCGGCAGGTGAGGGCACTCCCCTCCACGATACGCGGACGCACTGCTCGGGGCGCCCTCACCCCAACCCTCTCCCGCGGGCGGGAGAGGGAGCGCGCTGTGCTTGGTGGGGCGGCTGCGATCCAGAATGCAGCGCAGGTGAGGCGTCCGGCGGTTAATACCTCCACCGCGCCGCTGGCATCGGCGCGGTCTCGGGGATAGATTGCGGCGTTTTCCGCAAAGCCGAAGCTAGAGAGTCCGCCCGTGTCCAAATCCGCGTCCCGCGCCCGCCTTGCCGACATCATCCGCACCCGCTCGTTCGGCCGGGGGGAGATCACGCTCGCGTCGGGGCGCAAGAGCGACTTCTACTTCAACCTGAAGCCGACGATGCTCGATCCCGAGGGCGCGGCGCTGCTCGCCGAATTGACCTACGAGGCGCTGCGCGACGAGAAGGTCGACTATGTCGGCGGGCTGGAGATGGGCGCGGTGCCGCTGGCCGGCGCGATCGCGCAGCTGTCATGGCTGAAGAACCATCCGATCGCAGCGTTCTTCGTCCGCAAGAAGCCGAAGGAGCACGGCGCGCGGCTGTCGGTCGAAGGCCTGGCCAAGGGCGAAAGCCTGGCCGGCAAGCGCTGCGTCATCGTCGAGGACGTCACCACCACCGGCGGTTCGGCCATCAAGGCGGTCGAAGCCGTGAAGGAATCCGGCGCCGAGATCGTGCTGGTGCTGACCATGGTCGACCGCGAGGAAGGCGCCACCGAAGCCTTCGCCGAAGCCGGGCTGCCGTTCCGGTCGCTGTACAAGGCCAGCGAGTTCCTCAACACCTAAAGCCGCGGACGCCGCCGGAAACCCGGCGTTTACCATCCCATCCTAAAGTCGCGACCAACAGCGGGCTTGCCGCGGGTGGTTGCGTCGGTGGAGTGGGCGTTTGCGTCAAGTGCTTACCAGTTCACGCCTGCGGCGCCGCGTTCTCGCTCTCGGCGCGATGCTGGCTCTGCCGCTGCTCGCCGCTCCTGAGATCGCCTCGGCCCAGAACCTGCTGGAGTTCCTGTTCGGCGGCGCCGGCCCGCAACGACCGCAGCACGGCGCCCCGGCCCAGGCCAACTTTTTCGCCGACCCGTTCGGCCTCAATCAGCAAAACCAGCCGCCGCAACCGCAGCGCCAGGCCTCCGCCGGCGGCGGTCCGGCATTCTGCGTGCGCAGCTGCGACGGCAAGTACTTCCCGCTGCAGCTCCGAGCCGGCGCCAGCCCGGCGCAGATGTGCCAGGCGTTCTGCCCGGCCGGCAATGCCAAGGTGTATTACGGTAGCCAGATCGACGGCGCCCGCTCGGCCAGCGGCGAGCGCTATGCCGACTCGCCAAATGCGTTCGCCTATCGCAAGGCGCTGAAGGCGGACTGCACCTGCAACGGCCGCGATCCGGCCGGCCTCGCGCAAATCGACCTGTCGCAGGACACCTCGCTGCGCGCCGGCGACATCGTCGCTACCGCCGATGGCCTCGCCGCCTATACGGGCGTGCGTCTCGGCATCGAGCAGACGCCGGACTTCACCCCGGTCGCCGACTATCCGGGGCTGACCCCGAGCCTGCGCGCCCGCCTCGGCGAGATGAAGGTCGCCCCGGTCAACGAGCAGATCGCCGAACAGGCGCCCCCGGCACTCGGCCGCGACGTCTCCCTGCCGGTCGAGACCCCGAAGCCAATCCCCCACGGCCGCCGCGCCGGGATTGACTGAGCCACCCCTCGCGCCCACGCGTCATTCCGGGGCGCTCGCGCCAGCGAGCGGACCCGGAATCTCGAGATTCAGCGCACCGCGGCGGCGCGGCTCGGGGAGGCTTGTCGGCCAAACAACCTCGGGATTCCGGGTTCGCGAGCTGTCGCTCGCGCCCCGGAATGACACCGGTGGCTGGCGCTTCGCTCGCCCCGGAATGACACCTGGGGCTGAAGCGCTACGCAGCCCACGCAATGCTCGGACGCCTACCTGCCGACGATCACTCCGATCACATTCGGGGCGGCGCGGTAGGATTCTTCGAGGTGGGCGCGGGCGGCGGCGCGGTTTTCGGCGGTCAGCAGGCCGCGGGCTTCGGCGAGGATCATCCAGCAATAGCCCCACCAGTCGCTGAGCATGCCGGTGTCGTCGACCAGATCATAGCCGTGCTCGGCCGCGAAGATCCGCGCGGTGCCCTCGTCGAGGGTGTCGAGCCAGCTCAGATCAGCAGGATCGAACATCTCGTCGACGAGATCGTCCGGGCAGTAGCCCCAGATCGACACGCACACTGCGTTGAACTCGCGGTCGAGCTGATCGTCATCGACCCATTGCCGGCGGGCGAGCTGATGCAGCCGCGACAGGGAGCGGGCGAAGTCGGCGATCCGGGTGAGCGCCGTCTGATCGAAGGCGATGGTGGACATCTCGTCCTCGGAAGCTTGCTGAGACCATAGATATAGACGGCGCACCGCGCCGAATCGCGACGATAACTCAAGACCTTGCAGAATGTTCTAAATTTGTTCTTACCGCACGGCGCACGAGGCGGCAACCTTGGCCCCGCCCTCTGGCTGATCAGGCGTGTTCCCGCCTTGAAACCTGCACCACGCCTGCAGAGCAGGCAGCCCGAGTCGCGGGATTTTGCACAAAAGCCGGGCATCCCGCCGCAACGATGCCCTCGTCATGGGTTTCGATCCGGGACTATTGTTTGTATGGTCGTGGTCTCATCCGCTTGGAATGGTCACTTGCCCGTGCAGTCGTTACCAGAAAAAAATTCCTCCCAGTTGGCGCCTCTGGATGAGCTGGCGCTCGCGGAGATCAAGAGCGCGATCCTCGCCAAGCTGACCCTGGCGATCGGCAAGGAAGCCGCACACGCCACCAAGCACGACTGGTACAAGGCCTCCGCCTTGGCGCTGCGCGACCGGATCGTGCACCGCTGGCTGGTGTCCGAGAAAGAGAGCTACGACGCCGGCCGCAAGCGGGTGTATTACCTGTCGCTCGAATTCCTGATCGGCCGGCTGTTCACCGACTCGCTGAACAATATGGGCCTGCTGGCGCAGTTCGACGCCGCGCTCGGCGACCTCGGCGTCGGCCTCAACGACCTGCGCAAATGCGAGCCGGACGCCGCGCTCGGCAATGGCGGCCTCGGCCGGCTCGCCGCCTGCTTCATGGAAAGCATGGCGACGCTGGAGATACCGGCTTACGGCTACGGCATCCGCTACGACTACGGCCTGTTCCGCCAGATCATCAATCATGGCTGGCAGCAGGAATTCCCCGACGAGTGGCTGAGCTTCGGCAACCCGTGGGAATTGCAGCGGCCTGAAGTGGTCTATCAGGTCAAGTTCGGCGGCCATGTCGACCAGGTCACCGACGCCAAGGGCTACACCCGCGCGGTGTGGACGCCGGGCGAGACCGTGCAGGCGATCGCCTATGACACCCCGATCGTCGGCTGGCGCGGCGAGCACGTCAACGCGCTGCGGCTGTGGTCGGCGCGCGCGCCGGACCCGCTGCTGATCGACGTGTTCAACACCGGCGATTATCTCGGCGCCACCGCGCACGAGGCGCGCGCCGAGGCGATCTGCAAATTCCTGTATCCGAACGACGAGAGCCCGGCGGGCCGCGAGCTGCGGCTGCGCCAGGAATACTTCTTCGTCTCCGCCTCACTGCAGGACCTGATCAAGCGGCACCTGGATTCCGACGGCCAGATCCGCAACCTCGCCAAGAAGGCGGCGATCCAGCTCAACGACACCCATCCGAGCCTCGCGGTCGCCGAGCTGATGCGGCTCCTGGTCGACGTCCACGCGCTGCGCTGGGACGACGCCTGGAACATCACGGTCGCGACGCTGAGCTACACCAACCACACGCTGCTTCCCGAGGCGCTGGAAACCTGGCCGCTCGACCTGTTCCAGCGCACGCTGCCGCGCCACCTCGAAATCATCTACCGGATCAACGAGGCGCATCTCGGCCTCGCAGAGGCGCGCAGCCCGGGCGATATCGAATTCCGCGCCTCGGTGTCGCTGATCGACGAGAAGGCCGGCCGCCGGGTGCGGATGGGCCACCTCGCCTTCATCGGCTCGCATCGCGTCAACGGCGTCTCGGCGATGCATTCCGACCTGATGAAGGAGACCGTGTTTCACGATCTCAACTTCCTCTACCCCGGCCGCATCACCAACAAGACCAACGGCATCACCTTCCGGCGCTGGCTGACGCTGGCCAATCCGGGCCTGACCGATCTGGTCCGCTCGGTGGCCGGCGACGAGGTGCTGGACGATCCGACCCGGCTGGAGCGGCTCGAAGCCTTCGCCGGCGACAGCGCGTTCCAGCAGCAGTTCCGCTCCGTCAAGCATCGCAACAAGGTGGCACTGGCGCGGCTGATCGGCGAGCGCAACAACATCCGGATCGATCCGAGCGCGTTGTTCGACGTCCAGATCAAGCGCATCCACGAATACAAGCGGCAGCTGCTCAACGTGCTCGAGACCATCGCGCTGTATCAGGCGATCAAGGACGAGCCGAACCGCGACTGGGTGCCGCGCGTCAAGATCTTCGCCGGCAAGGCCGCGGCGAGCTATCGCTACGCCAAGCTGATCATCAAGCTGATCAACGATGTCGCCGAAGTGGTGAACAACGACGCTTCGATCGGCGGCAAGCTGAAGGTGGTGTTCCTCGCCGACTACAATGTCAGCCTCGCCGAGGTGATCATTCCGGCCGCCGACCTGTCGGAACAGATCTCAACCGCCGGCATGGAAGCCTCCGGCACCGGCAACATGAAGCTGGCGCTGAACGGCGCGCTGACGATCGGCACGCTCGACGGCGCCAATATCGAGATCCGCGATCTGGTCGGCCCGGAGAACATCGCGATCTTCGGCATGGAAGCGCTCGAAGTGGTGGCGCGCCGCGCCCAGGGCCTCGACGCCACCGACGTCATCAACCGTTCGCCGCAGCTCGCCAACGCGATCCGCGCGATCGACTCCGGCGTGTTCTCGCCCGACGACCGCGCCCGGTTCGCCTCGGTGGCGCACGCGCTGCGCCACCTCGACCACTACATGGTCAGCGCCGACTTCGACAGCTACTACGAGGCCCAGCGCGGCATCGACGCGCGCTGGCGCGCCGGCTCCGCCTGGACCCGCGCCGGCATCCTCAACGTCGCCCGGATGGCGTGGTTCTCGTCCGACCGCACCATCCGCGAATACGCCGAAGAGATCTGGAACGTGCCGACCAAGCCCGCGACCCAGCCCTCCCCGGCGCGGCAGGCGGGATAGTCGACGTACTGCGGAGCGCGCGCACTCCGACCCAAGCCCGTCATTCCGGGGCGCTCGCGCCAGCGAGCGAACCCGGAATCCCGAGATTCAGGGCACTGTTGTCCAACACCTGCGAGATTCCGGGTTCGCGCGTTTCACGCGCGCCCCGGAATGACGTGCGTGTGGCACGCCCGCCGCCGCAACCCTGCCCTCATCACATGATGACCGACAGCCATTGCGCCCGGCTGCGCCGCGGTGCAAGCTGGCGCCACAACAAGAGCAACAACACGGGAAGCGCACCATGGACGCCAAGGTCGAGCACACGCCGCATCCATTCGATGCCGCGACGCGCGTGGATTTCGAAGGCGGGCGCTGGCAGGGCGCGACCAGCGACGATTACCACGCCTTCGTCGGCCAGTTCGGCGGCGCCACCGCGGCGACGCTGCTGCGCGCCCTGATGCAGCAGCCGGAGCGCGCCGGCGATCCGCTGGCCTTCACGGTAAACTTCTGCGCGCCGATCAGCGCCGGCAGCTTCGAGCTGACGCCGCGGCTGATCAAGGCGACGCGCTCGACCCAGCATTGGGGCATCGAACTCAGCCAAGGCGACGCCGGCGTCGAAGTATTCGCCACCGCGGTGTTCGCCCAGCGCCGCGAGACCTGGACGCACCGCCCGGCCGAGATGCCGAAGACCGCCACCTACGATGAAGCGCCGGTGTATGAGCGCGGCGCCCTTGCGGCGTCGTGGATCCGTCAGTTCGAGTTTCGCTTCGTCGAGAACGAGCCGAACTTCGGCGACGGCCCGCTGCCGGAGCCGGCGAGCCCGCACACCAAGGCGTGGATCGGCCACGCCGTGCCGCGCACGCTCGATCTGTTGTCGCTGTCGGCGATTGCGGACGCGTTCTTCGCCCGGATCTTCCATGTCCGCGGCGAATTGTTGCCGATCGGCACGGTGTCGATGACGACGTATTTCCACGTCGACGCCGCCGATCTCGCCGCCGAGCCGATCACCGCGGTGCTCGGCGTCGCCGACGCCAACGTGTTTCACAAAAGCTTCTCCGACCAGACCGGCGAATTGTGGTCGCCGAGCGGTCGGCTGCTGGCGACCACGCATCAGATCACCTATTTCAAAGCCTGAGTTGGCGCGGCGCTCCGGCGCGCGTCACGCGCGTATTTGAAGGGGCGTCATGGCGATGTCGCAGACCGAAGCCGCTCACAGCGAGCCCGCGCGGCGCGTCGCGCTGCTCGGCGTACCGATCGAGATCGGCGCCGGCCTGCGCGGCACGCTGATGGGACCGGCGGCGCTGCGCACCGCCGGCATCGGCCGCGTGCTCGATCAGCTCGGCTTTGCGATCGAAGATCACGGCGACATGACGCGGCCTGCATTCGATGGCGGCAACGATCCGGCGCCGGCCAACGCCAATTACTACAGCGAGGTGAAAAGCTGGGTCGGCGCGATTTCGGCGCGCGCCTATGAGCTGGCGAGATCGGGCGCGGTGCCGCTGTTCATGGGCGGCGACCACAGCCTGTCGATGGGCTCGGTCAACGGCGTGGCGCGCTACTGGCAGGAGCAGAACAAGCCGCTGTTCGTGCTGTGGTTCGACGCCCATGCCGACTACAACACCCCGGCCACGACGCTGACCGCCAACATGCACGGCATGTCGGCGGCGTTTCTGTGCGGCGAGCCGGGACTCGATCATCTGCTCGGCGACGAGCCGCGGGTCTCTGTTCCGCCGAGCCGGCTCGACCTGTTCGGCATCCGCTCGATCGATCCGCTCGAGAAAGAGCTGGTGCGCGCCCGCGCGATTCCTGTCGTCGACATGCGGGGAATCGACGAATTCGGCGTCGGCGTGCTGATCCGCCGCGTCATCGACCGCGTCCGTGCCGCCGACGGCGTGCTGCATCTGTCGTTCGACGTTGACGTGCTCGATCCCGCAGTCGCGCCCGGCGTCGGCACCACCGTGCCGGGCGGCGCCACCTACCGCGAGGCGCATCTGGTGATGGAACTGCTGCACGACTCGGGGTTGGTGCGCTCGGTCGACATCGTCGAGCTCAACCCCTTCCTCGACGAACGCGGCCGCACCGCCCGCGTCGCGGTCGAACTCATCGGCAGCCTGTTCGGCATGCAGATCACCGACCGGGTGACCCCGAGCAACGCGGTGCTGCCGGAGGGGTGAGCGCCCTCCCCCGCGCTCGTCATTCCGGGGTGAGCGCCCTCCCCGCGTTCGTCATTCCGGGGCGCTTGCGCTAGCAAGCGAACCCGGAATCTCGCAGTTTTGGAAAAGACGGAGTCGCAGAACTCCTCGGGATTCCGGGTTCGCGCAGCACCGCTGCGCGCCCCGGAATGACGCCGCGTTGGGCCGTCGAACTGGCATCGCTCGGCCATATCGGCTAAACGCGCCGCAGCATTTCTCCCCCCGCGTGAGCCCATGATCCGTCTCGACAACATCTCCAAGCAGAACGGCCACCAGATCCTCTACATCGAAGCCTCCGCGACGCTGCTGCGGGGCGAGAAGATCGGGCTGGTCGGGCCGAACGGCTCCGGCAAGACCACGCTGTTCCGAATGATCACCGGCCAGGAACAGCCGGACGAGGGCCAGGTGTCGGTCGATCGCGGCCTGACCATCGGCTATTTCAGCCAGGACGTCGGCGAGATGAACGGCCGCAGCGCGGTCGCCGAGACCATGGAGGGCGCCGGCCCGGTCAGCGAGGTCGCGGCCGAGCTGAAGGAGCTGGAGCACGCACTGGCCGATCCCGACCGCGCCGACGAGATGGAGCAGATCCTCGAACGCTACGGCGAGGTGCAGCACCGCTTCGAGGAGCTCGACGGCTACGCTCTCGAAGGCCGCGCCCGCGAGGTGCTGGCGGGTCTCTCCTTCTCGCAGGAGATGATGGACGGCGACGTCGGCAATCTGTCGGGCGGCTGGAAGATGCGCGTGGCGCTGGCCCGCATTCTGTTGATGCGGCCAGACGTGATGCTGCTCGACGAACCGTCGAACCATCTCGACATCGAAAGCCTGATCTGGCTCGAGCAGTTCCTCAAGGGGTTCGAGGGCGCGCTCTTGATGACCTCGCACGACCGCGCCTTCATGAACCGCATCGTCAACAAGATCGTCGAGATCGATGCCGGCACGCTGACCAGCTACACCGGCGACTACGAATTCTACGAGGGCCAGCGCGCGCTCGCCGACAAGCAGCAGCAGGCGCAGTTCGAACGGCAGCAGGCGATGCTCGCCAAGGAAGTGGCGTTCATCGAGCGCTTCAAGGCGCGCGCCTCGCACGCTGCCCAGGTGCAGAGCCGGGTCAAGAAGCTGGAGAAGATCGAGAAGGTCGAGCCGCCGCGCCGCCGCCAGATCATCGCGTTCGACTTCCCGCCGGCGCCGCGCTCGGGCGAAGACGTCGCCAGCCTCAGCCACGTCCGCAAGGCCTACGGCAGTCACGTCATCTATGACGATCTCGACTTTGCGATCCGCCGCCGCGAGCGCTGGTGCGTGATGGGGATCAACGGCGCCGGCAAGTCGACGCTGCTCAAGCTGGTCGCCGGCACCACCGCGCCGGACGACGGCAGCGTCACCATCGGCGGCAGCGTCAAGATGGGCTACTTCGCCCAGCACGCGATGGATCTGATCGATGGCGAACTCACCGTGTTCCAGTCGCTGGAAGAGTGGTTTCCGCAAGCCGGTCAGGGCAGCTTGCGCGCGCTCGCCGGCTGCTTCGGGTTCTCCGGCGACGACGTCGAAAAGCGCTGCCGCGTGTTGTCCGGCGGCGAGAAGGCCCGGCTGGTGATGGCCAAGATGCTGTACGACCCGCCGAACTTCCTGGTGCTGGACGAGCCGACCAATCACCTCGACATCGCCACCAAGGAAATGCTGATCAAGGCGCTCGCCGATTTCGAAGGCACCATGCTGTTCGTGTCGCACGACCGCCACTTCCTGGCCGCGCTGTCGAACCGCGTGCTGGAGCTGACCCCCGAAGGCGTCCACAAATACGGCGGCGGCTACACCGAATACGTCGCCCGCACCGGGCACGAAGCGCCGGGGCTGCATTAAGGCGGTCTTCGGCGTTAGTGGCGAGGCGGAAACGCCGCGCAGTCAGTACACGTGACAGATTACTTCCAAGTCGGAGGAGCTCTCAGAGCGTTCTTGCTGGAGCTGCTCGTCAATGAATCGATCGAACTCGTCAGCTGGAATGACACGATCAAAATCAAGGACTTGAGGATTGGCCTCACCCTTGGACACTGCCGACTGTTCAACTGGAAGTTTTGGGGGCATAATTTACTCGCGGTAGAGAGGCGCACCATAACCCCGCAACCGTTCTCTGTGAATCCCCCGAGATCAATTTAATGTTGGAAAGAATCCCGTTCCCTGAGCTGTTCTTCGGACTTGTTGCACCTATCGGCGTCGATCTTGTGGAGACGGTTCAGCCGCTGAAAAGGCTCCTTGAGCAATTTGGCTACAACGTTGAAACAGTGAAGGTCACCGACCTTTTCAGAAACATTGACTATTGCAACGTTGAACTACAGGACAAACCCAGCGAAAGACGGTTTCGAAGTTACATCGAATTCGGCAACCGCCTTAGGGAGATCACGGGGGATGACGCGATTTGCGCGTCATTGGCGATCGACAAGATCGCAAAATCACGAGGCGAAGACCCGACTGATCGTCAAGCTCGGCAACGACAGGCCTACATCATTCATCAATTCAAGAGAAAAGAAGAGATCGAGCTTCTCCGCAGTGTTTACGGGAAACTATTCTTCCAGATATCTGTCTACTCATCGAAGAATGAACGAACCGACGCGTTTGCCCATCGCATTGCACGCGACCACAAAAGCACAGATATCGACAAGTACAAATCAATCGCAGACGAACTAATCAAGCTGGATGAAGATCAAGGCGAAGACTCGCATGGACAAAGGGTCCGAAACGTCTTCCACCTAGCCGACCTAATAATCAACAAAGACATTTCCGAACCCCAGTTAGATCAACTTGATCGATTTGTTAGATTATTGTTTGGCGCAACGAATCTATCGCCAACTCCTATAGAGTACGGAATGTACTCAGCAAAGGGAGCCTCACTGCGCTCGCTGGACCTTTCTCGCCAGGTTGGCGCCGCCATCTTTTCCAATCGACATGAAATTATAGCCCTAGGCTGCAACGAAGTACCAAAGGGTGGCGGAGGCACATATTGGTCGGAAGGCAGCAACACCGACGCTAGAGACTTCAGCTGGGGCAACGATCCAAATGATGAGAAGAAAAGATCCTTAATTCTAGATCTATTTCAGAGACTGAGCAAAAGCGGCCTGATGGAGAAAGATCACGTCGACAAGATCGACGACTTACTTATCCATCCCGCCGTCCGAGACTCTCATCTGATGGACATCATCGAATTCGGAAGAATTCTCCACGCGGAAATGTCTGCGCTCATGGACGCCGCACGATTAGGCCGAGCGGTTCAAAATGCCACCCTCTTCTGTACAACGTTCCCTTGTCACATCTGCGCTAAACACATAGTTGGCTCCGGCATAGAGACGGTGTACTTCCTAGAGCCATACCCAAAAAGTGCCGCCTTCACGCTCCACCCCGACTCCATTGAAGTCGAGGGCTCCACCAGGGCGCACTATGCTAATTTTAGAAAGGTGAAGTTCACTCACTTCCACGGGATTGCGCCTCGCCGATACCGTGATTTCTTCGAAAAATCTGTTCGCAAAGACAAAGCCACAGGAAAGTTTCAGGAATGGGCAGCTCCGAACAACGAGCCGAGGCCAATTCTTGATGTTAAAGTGGCGATCTACTTGCCTCTCGAACGGTACGTCGAGAAAGCTCTCGAGAAACGGCGGGACACAGCGCTTGCAGCGCAGAGGACCGCAGGGATCGTTGAGCTCGCGCTCCAGGACCCTCAAGAACCTCCGCACGCAGAATTCGAGTGACGGCTAACAAACTAGCTGCCTATTGGTGCCACCACCTCAGAACAGCGGCTTGGTCTGCCCCACCTTCAGCGGGCCGAGCATCACGGCGCCTTCGACGAAGCGCAGCGGGAAGGCGCGGGCGGGGCGGCCTTCCAGCGTGGTCTCCTGGCCGAGCGCATCGATGCCGGCCACCGCCGCGACGTTGGCGTTCTTGCGCACCACCTGGCCGAGGCCCGGAATGGCGCGGTCGAGCGCGCCGAGCACATTGTTGACGTCCTTGGCGCGGACGCCGGGCGCCAGCCGGTCGAGCGTCGATTGCGACACGCCCTGCTCCAGCATCTTGTCGATGCCGAGCTTGGGGATCACCTGGTCGAGCCCGGTCGCCACCATCTGCAATTCGCCGTCGACATAGCCCTGCGCGGTCAGCCCGAGCGAGCCGGTCGCGACCGCCACCATGTCGCCCTGCTGAATCCGCGCCTGCTCGAACTGGATACGGCCGCCGGCGGCCTGGATTTCGCGGAAGCGCTGCGGCCACGGCTTGGGGCGGAAGTCCTTCAGGCCGCTGATCAACAGACGCAGATGCGCGTCGAACGGATCGGCGAGCAGCGGATGCAGATCCTGCACCGAGGTGCCGTCGAGGCTGAGATCGACTTCGAGCTGGCGCGGCTCGGCGCCGGTGGCCTCACGCTGCCGGCCGTGCAGCTCGGCGTGGCGGGCGCGCGCCAGCGGCACGCGGGTCTCGCCGCGGAAGCCATCGAGCGCCGGCTCGTCGAACACCAGGGCGACCCGCTCCGGCGTGCCCGGCAGTCCGGCCACGCTGCTGCGCGCGGTTTTCCAGTTCAGCTCCATCGACACCGGCTGGCCGCGATCGGCGAAGCTCGCCGGGCCCTTGAATTCGGCGATCAGCAGGCTGGGCTGATACAGCGACGACACCACCAGGATCTCGCCGAGCTTGGCGGTCACCGGGGTCTGGGTCGCGGCCTGCTGCGCGGTCTGCGAGGTCAGCGCGACGCTGGCGTTCTCGCAGCGAACTTCGAGACGGAACGGAAAGCCAGCCACCGAGCGCTGGCCGCAATCATAGCTGCGGCCGGCCGCCGCCTCGCGCGCGCGCCATTGGTCGACGATGCGGTCGACCTGGCTTGCCGAGAACAGCCAGAATGCGCTCCAGGCGAGCGCCGCCAGCACCACCACGCCGGGGAGCAGCAGCACCGGCCACAACGGGCGGCGGGAGGAAATTGGGAAATCTGCCATCGCGCCTACTTAAGGGGAGAAGCCCGAAAAGGGAATCCGCGACCGGCTGCCGCACGCCATGCCGCGAACGCGGCCGACCCGCGCGGCAAACCGCTCACGCTTCATGGCCCGATGGGGTAAGGACTGAATTTGTCATTTGCACGATAGCCCGCCTGCACGCATGTCCTCCAAAACGCTCACCGAATCCGAACTGTCCGAGGGCGACCTCTGGGTGTTCGGCTATGGCTCGCTGATGTGGAATCCCGGCTTCGACTTCGTCGAGCGGGTACCGGCGCGGCTGATCGGCGAGCACCGGGCGCTGTGCGTGTATTCGTTCGTCCACCGCGGCACGCCGGAACAGCCCGGCCTGGTGCTCGGGCTCGATCGCGGCGGCGCCTGCCGCGGCATCGCGTTCCGCGTCGCCGACGCGCACCGGATGGCGACGGTGGCGTATTTGCGTGAGCGCGAGCAGGTCACCAGCGTGTATCGCGAGGTCAAGCGCTCGGTGTGGCTGGAAGACGACGCCCGGCGCCGGATCAGCGCGCTGACGTATGTGGTCGACCGCGGCCACACGCAATATGCCGGCAGGCTGTCCTACGCCGAACAGCTTCGCCACGTCCGCCAGGGTCACGGCCGCTCCGGCCCGAACCGCGATTACGTGATCGCCACCGTGAAGGCACTGGAAACGCAGGGCTGCCGCGACGTGCCGCTGCACCAGCTCGCCGAAGCGCTGCGCGACGAAGCACCGACGCCCCGCTGACGCGCCAGCAAACGGATCAGCCGACCTGTTCGCTCTCCGGCTTCGGGGCCGGCTCGGCCTGAGGCGGCACCGCGCTTGGGACGCGGCCGAACAGCGCCGCCTGCTCTTGGCGGGCCTCGGCGACCAGGCGGTTGGTGGCGGTTTCGACCACGTCGCTAAGTTGCCTGAGGAACTCGCGGCGGTCGAGCCCGGCCGGGAGCGGATCGAGGAATTCGACCACGATCGTGCCCGGGTAGCGCATGAACTGGCGCCGCGGCCAGAACAGCCCGGCGTTCAGCGCCACCGGCAGGCACGGCACGCCGCAATCGACATAGATCTGGCCGACGCCGCTCTTGTAGTTCGGCGGCGCGTCGACCGGTCGGCGGGTGCCTTCCGGAAAGATGATCAGCTGCCGGCCGCGGCGCACTTCCTCGCGGGCGCGGCGCGCCATCTCCACCAGGGTCTTGACGCCGGCGGCGCGGTTGATCGCGATCATGCCGCCGCGCAGCAGGAGCTGGCCGAACACCGGAAGCCAGGTCAGTTCGCGCTTGAGGATGTACAGCGGCTCGTCGAAGAACTGCAGCAGCGCGAAGGTTTCCCACATCGACTGATGCTTCGGCGCGACGATCAGCGGCCCTTGCGGGATCTTCTCGAGGCCGCGGAATTCGACCTTGGTGCCGCAGATCAGGCGCATCAGCCAGATGCTGTTCTGGCCCCACATCTTGGCGACCTTCACCACCGCGCGGCCGGAAAACAGCGCCGCCACGGTCGCGGCCAATACCCAGCCCACCAGCACGACGTAGAACAGCACGTTGAAGATCAACGAACGCAGGAAGATCACGAACATCGGAACGGTCCGATCAGTTGGCGGCAGCAGTCGCCGGCTTGCGGGCGCCGGTCGGTTCGGCCTGATCGGCCGGTTCGGGCATCACTTCGATGCCGAGCTTGGACAGGCGCACCCGCAGCTCGACCGCGAGATATTTGGCGTATTCCGATAGCAAGAGCCGTAGCGTTCCGCCACTGGTCCACCACGGCTCGTCGCGCCACTTGTCGCCGATCACCGCGAACGGAATCAATTCGACGTCCGGCATGGCGTGGGACATTTCGGCGATCGCCCGCGGCATGTGGTAATTCGACGTCACCACGATCAGCGAGCGGAAGCCGCGTTCCTGCACCCAGCGCCGGGTTTCGGAGGCATTGCTGCGGGTGTCGACCGCCGAGCGGTCGAGATCGACGCAGCAAGTGAACCAGTCGCGGCTCTCCGGCACCGAACGCGAGATGTCGCGGGCGCCGTTGGTGCGGTGGACGCCGGAGATCAACAGCCGCTTGCCGTAGCCGGCCGCCAGCAATTCGACCGCGTCCGACACCCGCGATGAGCCGCCGGTCAACACCACAATGCCGTCGGCATTGCGCCGCGGCTGCTGCTCGGCGCCATGCAGCTGCGCCAGAAACGCCACGAACCCGCCGGCACCAATCACGAAGCCGAGCGCCAGCACCGCCACGATGGTGGCGCGCAGCCGCCCGCCGCGTCCGGCCGGACGGCCGGGCGACGAAGACAGCTCACTGCGATCGGACGACGACGACATGGGACGTGCGATAGACCTCGTTTCACGAGCCTTGTGCAGCCGCTGGCGGCGGTTGCGGAAGCTGCCTGGACTCTAATGCGATTTCGGGCGAAAGGGAGTCCGCCGGATGGTCGAACGGCCGGAGCGGTGCGGCGGTAACGCGCGGATCAATCGCCGGCTCATTCGATCGAGTTCAGCGTGCTGAACAGCGTACGGCGCGAGGCCAAGGCGGTGATGCCGGCGATCAGCACCGCCATGCCGGCCAGCGCCAGATAGCCGGTGGGGCGCAGCGAGAAGGTGCCGAGCAGCGCGGCGAACTGGTCGCCGACCGGCGTGCCGGAAAACCACGTCGCCACCGATTCCGAAAAGCCGAACACGAAAATCGCCGCGCCGCCGCCGATCAGCCCGCCCTGCAGGCCGAGCAGCAGGAAGTGACGGAAGAAGCGGTTGGCGATGTAGCTGTCGCTGGCGCCGACGAAATGCAGCACCTCGACGATCGGCCGATTGGCCGCCATCGCGCCGCGGGTGGCAAACGACACCGAGATGATGGTGGCGACGATGACAAGGCCGAGCACGCCGATGCCGGCGAACACCGTGGCGCCGGTCATCGACCGCATCCGCTCGATCCAGGCACGATGGTCGTCGACCGTCGCGCTGGGCGCGGCCTCGGTGACGCGGCGACGCAATTCGGCCAGATCGAGCCCGCTGCCCGGAGCGGCGCGCGCCACGATCACCCGCGGCACCGGCAGCTCGTCGAGCGACAGTCCGGTGCCGAGCCACGGCTCCAGCAGCTTGGCGGACTCGTCCTTGGTGAAGATCCGCACCTCGACCACGCCGGGCTGGCTGCGCACCACCTCGGCGACGCGGTCGGCATCGCGGTCGAGATCGCGGCCGCGCAGCGAGCGCACCTGCACGGTCAGCTCGCTCGACACTTCGGACTGCCACTCCGCCGCCGAAGCGCTGATCAGCATCACCACGCCGGTGGTCATCGAGGCCAGGAACGTCATGATCGCCACCACGGCGACCAACGCACGGCCGGAGATCGAGGCGCGCGGCACGATCGGCGACGCATTGCGCGCCTTCGGCGGCACCTGCGGGCGTTCGTGCCCGAGGTCCACCATGACGTCGCGTTCGTCGGCTCTGCGCAACGGCCCCTGCCTATTCATAAACGTGCAGCCGGCCCTGGTGCAGCACCAGGCGGCGCGCTTCGTACTGGTCCATCAGATTGATGTCGTGGGTCGCGATCACCACCGCGGTCCCGGTCTTGTTCAATTCCACGAATAGCCGCAGCAGCCGGCGCCCCAGCGTCGGGTCGACATTGCCGGTCGGCTCGTCGGCGAGCAGCAGATGCGGCCGGCCGATCACCGCGCGGGCGATCGCGGCCCGCTGCTTTTCGCCGCCCGACAGCACCGGCGGCAGCGCGTCCATCCGGTCGCCGAGCCCGACCCACTTCAACAGGTCGATGACCTCTTTGCGATAGCTCGACTCGTCGCGCCCGGTGACCCGGAACGGCAGCGCCACGTTCTCATAGGTGGTCATGTGGTCGAGCAGGCGGAAGTCCTGCAGCACGATGCCGATGCGCTGGCGCAGCGCCGCGACCTCGTCCTTGCCGAGCAGCGACACGTCGTTGCCGAACAGATTGACCAAGCCGCGGGTCGGCCGCAGCGACAGGAACAGCAGCCTGAGCAGCGAGGTCTTGCCCGCGCCGGACGGTCCGGTCAGGAACTGAAACGAGTGCGCCGGAATTGCAAAATTGAGGTCGCGGAGGATCTCCGGACCAAGCCCATAGCGCAGGCCGACATTTTCGAAGCGGACCACGTTCAGCTCCGATTTCGATCGGCGCGGGGAGAAAGGGCACGCCACGCCATCTGCCCGTGCCGCCGTTGTGAGGCGGTTATGGTTTCCGATTCGTTAACGGACGGCCGGTACGATCGGACGAACCTTATAGCCAGCGATTCGCCATGCATATCGTCTGCCCGCATTGTACGACATCCTATGCGATCGATCCGGCCAAACTGGGAGATGCCGGCCGGACGGTGCGTTGTTCCCGGTGCAAGGAAGTCTGGCTGGCGCGGCCCGAAGACGTGCAGAGCGACGTCCGTGTCGCCGCCATGACGGTCGAAGAACAGCAGCCGGCCACCGACGACCTCGCCAATGATCCCGGATGGGGCGTGACCGAGGACGAGCAGGACACCCCTGTCGTCGAGAGCCCGCCGATTACCGCCGACCTGCCGGGGCAAGGCGACCAGGATCCGTTCACGCGCGCGCTGGCCCACGAACCTGCGCCGGGCGACGAAGAGGAGCCGCTGCCGCCACGGCGCAAGCGCAAACCGTCGTTCGGAAGCAAGCGCAAGCCGCGCAGCATGAAGGAGCGGCTGGCGGAATTCCGCAAGGAGCCGCTGAAAGCCGCCAAGGGACTCTTCACCGCGCCGCTGGCGATCGCGGTGTTCGGTTCGGTGGCGCTCGGTCTGTTGATCTGGCGCGCCGACATCGTCCGGCTGATGCCGCAGACGGCGGCGTTCTATCGGCTGATCGGCTTCGAGGTGAACCTGCGCGGGCTGGCGATCAAGGACGTGCGGATCAGCCGCGAGACCGTGGAATCCAAACCCGTGCTGGTGATCCAGGGCGTGATCATCGGCCAAGCCAAGAAGACCGTCGACGTGCCGCGGCTGCGGTTCTCGGTGCGTGACGCCAAGGGCACCGAGATCTACGCCTGGAACGCGGTTCTCGAACAACAGGCGCTGCGGCCGGGCGAGATCGCCTGGTTCAGAACGCGCCTCGCCTCGCCGCCGGCGGAGGCGCGCGCGATCGACGTGCGCTTCTTCAACCGGCGCGACATTGCGGCCGGTGGGGCTTGAAATCATGATCAGTGTGGTTGCGCACGGCCCGGCGCCGGCCGCGACGAGGGAATGACACGATGGCGCGCATCCTGATCGCCGACGACGAAGAATCGATGCGCCTGCTGGTCGCCCGCGCGATCGGCATGGACGGCCACGAGACCGTCACGGCCGAAGACGGCAGCGAAGCGCTGGAAATTCTCACCAGCCAGAACGGCAAGTTCGACCTGCTGCTGACCGATATCAAGATGCCGATCATGGACGGCATTGCGCTGGCGCTCGCCGCGGCGCGCGACTTCCCCGAGCTGACGATCCTGCTGATGACCGGCTTCGCAGATCAGCGCGAACGCGCCTTCGGCCTCGACGCCATCGTGCACGACGTCGTCACCAAGCCGTTCTCGGTCGCCGACATCCGCACCGCAGTGGCGGATGCGCTGACGGCGAAGAAGAGAAACTAATCACCAACGCCATCCCCGCTTCGCAGCGCGCCCCCTCTCCCGCTTGCGGGAGAGGGCTGGGGTGAGGGCGACGCGCACAATGACTTAGCGACTCGCGGAGAGGAGTGCCCTCACCCGCCGCGCTTCGCGCGTCGACCTCTCCCGCAGGCGAGACCTCTGCGAAACTCGTTGATTTGGCGAGTTGGCAGCTGGAGGGGTGATGGCGTGATGCGATTTGGCTGCGAGCGGCGGTTTCGGCCGCCGTGGCCGGAGATTGGTCAGCGGATGGCGGCTG
>NZ_JAZDRK010000032.1:0-38270 GCF_047501505.1 Rhodopseudomonas sp. G2_2311 | reverse complement strand
GCGCCAATGGTACTCCGTCTCAAGACGCGGGAGAGTAGGTCGCCGCCAGGCCTGCAAAGCACAAGAGATCCTCAAAACACACGATGTCCAACCAAACAAAACGCCGCCTCCAAAAGAGGCGGCGTTTCCGCGTTCGGGCCCACAGATGCGACGATAGTTCGCTGTGCATTCCGCTGCATTTCGCGGCGGTTCATCTCGATCAGACTAGTCTCGCCCCCGTTCCGACTCGATCCGACGTCAGATTGATCGTGAACCGCGGCTGTTACGCCGCCGACCCACAAGGGTCGCCTGCGGGCCAGGTCCAATCGAGGAGACAGTTCATGCCTTTTGCCCTTCGTCCCGTCGTCGTCGCGCTTGGCGCCGGTGTCATCGCCGTCGCGCTGGCGTCGACGTCGATCACTCCCGTGTTTGCTCAGGCCAACAAAGCGGCGCCGTCTGCTCCGTCCGCGGCCGAGCCGGCGATGAAGGAGATCACGCTCACCGAGAAGCAGATCCAGGGCGTGCTTGCCGCCCACAAGGACGTCGACACGATTGCGGCCAAGCTGCCCGACGATCAGGACACCAAGCCTGATCCGAAGATTCTGGCGCAGCTCGATGATGCCGCGAAGAAGCACGGCTTTGCGTCCTACGACGAGTACAGCGACGTCGTCGAAGCGATCGGCATGGTGCTGGCCGGCATGGACCCGAAGACGAAGACCTATGTCGGTCCGGCGGCGGCGCTCAAGGACCAGATCGCAGCGGTCGAAGCCGACACCAAGATGAAGGCCGAAGACAAGAAGCAGGCGTTGGCCGACATGAACGACGCGCTGAAGAATCCCGGTCCGGCCGTCACCAACAAGACCAATATCGACCTCGTGACCAAAAACTACGACGCACTGTCGACCGCGCTCGAAGAAGACGACTAGCGATCGAGAACTCCGGTCGCTTCTGAAAACGCCGCCTTTCAACTGAGAGGCGGCGTTGCCGTATGACCTCGGCGTCACCGACGCGCCGTCGACCGTTAGACTGATTCCAAGCTCCCCCGCATTCTCTTGGTCAGGCGCTTCTGCTAGGCGGTCGCATCCGCTGCAGTGCAACAGAGTGCCATGCCAGACCGATCCGCCGCCCGCCGCCGAGCCCATCAGGCTCTCCTCACCACCTGCTGCGGTCTCGTTGTCCGTGTCTCTGTCGGCTCCGCGGTGTGCTTGACGGCGCTGGTCCCACAGACGGCTGACGCGCAGTCGCCGTCGCAGCAGCTGCCGAGTGTCACCGTCGAGGCGCCAAAAAATCGTGCGGTCGCGACGCGGTCTGCGCCGGCGCCACAGCGAAACACCCGTGCCCCCATCAGACGGCAAGCGCGCCGCGCCCCGGTCGCCGCACCGCCGAGCCCGTCCGAACGTGCTGCGGCTACGGCCGCTCAACTGAACGAAGCCAAGCTCGGCTACCGCGCGATGCCGAGCCCGACCACGCTGCGCAGCGGCGCGTCGCCGCTCGATAGCTCGCAGTCCGTCAACGTCGTGCCCGAGCAGGTGCTGAAGGATCAGCTGCCGCGCAATCTCGACGACGCGCTGGCCAATGTCAGCGGCGTCACCCAGACCAACACGCTGGCGGGGTCGTTCGACGCGGTGATCCGCCGCGGCTTCGGCGACAATCGCGACGGCTCGATCATGCGCAACGGCATGCCGCTGGTGCAGGGCCGCGCGCTCGGTGCCGACGTCGAAAGCGTCGAAGTGCTGAAAGGCCCGGCCTCGCTGCTGTACGGCATCCAGACCCCGGGCGGCATCGTCAACACCATCAGCAAGCGGCCCGAATTGTATCAGCACGGCTCGCTCACCGTGATCGGCTCGAGCTTCGGCGGCGGCAAGAATGGCAGCCAGGCGGTCGTCGACGTCACCGGCCCGATCGGCGATGGCGGCGTCGCCTATCGGTTCGTCGGCTCGGGCCTCGATGAAGACTACTGGCGCAATTTCGGCGCCAATCGCGAGATGCTGATCGCGCCGTCGCTGGCCTGGTATGGCGACCGCACCACGCTTCAGTTCGGCTACGAGCATCGCGAGTTCAGCTACCCGTTCGACCGCGGCACGTCGTTCGTGAATGGCGCGCCGCTGGCGATCCCGGCGACGCGACGGCTCGATGAGGCGTTCAACCGGACCTGGGGCAAGTCGGATCTGGTGCAGGGGTCGATCGAGCACCGGCTCGACGACAATTGGAAAGTCACCGCCGCCTACAGCTTCAACAGCGAGACCTACGACGCCAACCAGCTCCGCATCACCTCGGTCGATGCCCGCACCGGCGTCGAGCGCCGCAGCAATGACGGCACCAAGGGCGCGATGGCGTATGTCAGCTACGGCACGTCCTATCTGCAGGGCAGCGTCTGGCTGGGCGACTTCCGCAACGAGCTGTTGATCGGCGGCGACGCACAGCGCCGCGTGATCTACCGCCAGGATCTGATCCGGCAGGCGACGCCGAACTTCAACTTCTACAACCCCACCTATGGCCTGGTGCAGCCCGGCACCACGGTGTCGCCCTCCGACAGCAATCAGACCGACCAGCTCGAGACGCGTTCGCTGTTCCTGCAGGACACGCTGCATCTCACCAACTGGTTCGCGCTGGTCGGCGGCGTGCGCTGGATGGAATACGACCAGCTCGCCGGCCGCGGTCGGCCGTTCACCGCCAACACCAATCTCGACGGCAGCAAGGTGCTGCCGCTCGCTGGCGCCATCCTCAAGCTGAACGATCAGGTCTCGCTCTATGCCAGCTACACCCAGTCGCTGCAGCCGACCTCGAGCATTGCGCCGCTGACCGGCGGCTTCGTCATCGGCTCGAACATCGCGCCCGAAGAAGGCACGCAATACGAAGCCGGCCTGAAGTTCGACCTCAACAAGCGGCTGTCGGGCACGCTGGCGGTCTACGACATCGACAAGAAGAACGTGCTGGTCTCGCAGTTCAATGCCGCGACCGGCCTCAACGAATATCGCGCCGCCGGCAAGGTCCGCTCACGCGGCGTCGAGTTCGACGTCACCGGCCGGCTCGATGATCACTGGAGCGCGATCGCCAGCTATGGCTACACCGACGCGATCGTCACCGAGGATCCGGCGCTGGTCGGCAAGCGGCTGCAGAACGTCGCGATGAACACCGCGTCGCTGTTCCTGGTCTACGATTTCGGGACGGCGCTGCCCGGCCGGCTGCGCGTCGGCGGCGGCCCGCGTTATGTCGGCGATAGGCCCGGCGACAGCACCAATTCCTTCGTGCTGCCCGCCTACACCGTGGCCGACATCTTCGCCAGCTACGAGACCCGGACAGGTCCGTTCCCCATGACCTATCAGTTCAACGTCAAGAACGTGTTCGATACCGTGTACTATCCGTCGGCCGTCAACACGCTCAACGTCGCGGTCGGTGACGCTCGGCGGTTCTCGCTGGCCGCGACGGTCAAGTTCTAGTTCGATGCGGGCCCCGGCGCTCAAGGCCATCCTGCTGCAGTTCCATTCCGTTGCCGGATTGGTCCTTGCGGCGGTGCTGGTGGTGGTGGCGTTGACCGGCGCGGTGATGAGCTTCGAGGACGAGATCCGCGGCGCGTTGGATGCCGGCCGCGTCCAGCTCGCACCGCACGCTGCATCGAGGATGTCGTTGGACGCGCTGCTCGCGAAATTGCAGGCCGGCGGCGATCCGGTCGCGTCGATCACGATGCCGCGCAGCGCGACCTCAGCCGCCGAGGTTCGGTTCGCGCGCAAGCCGGATCACACTCGGCCCGCTCCGCTTTATATCGACCCCTACAGCGGCGACAGTCTCGGCCATCCGGCCGCCGACGCATTCTTTGCGACGGTCCGCAAGCTGCACCGCTGGCTGCTGCTGCCGGGCGACGGCAATGGTTACGGCCGGACTATCACCGGGATTGCCGCGCTCGGATTGCTGGCCATGCTGCTCACCGGGCTGGTGCTGCGATGGCCGCATCGTCCGGGCAGCATCAAGGTCTGGCTGAAACCGCACTGGCAGTTGCGCGGGCGCGGACTGCACAGGTCGCTGCACGCCGTGATCGGAACCTGGGTGTTGCTGCTCTATCTGACCATGACGCTGACCGGCCTGTGGTGGTCTTTCGACTGGTACAAGGCCGCCGCGACCTGGCTTCTGGCACGATCGCCGGTCACCGCACAGGGTCCAAACCGTCCTGCCGCTCCTGAGGCGCCGTCCGCAGCGGTTTCGCTGGATCGCGTCTGGGCGACCCTCGTGGCCGAGCGTGGCGACAGGTTTGAAGCGGCACGGCTGACGCTGCCGTCCGGACGCGACAGCACCGTGCGGGTCCGCGCCTGGCTGACCGATGCCCGAGACGGCGCGCACGACGAATTGCGGATCGACGGTCGGACCGGCCAAATCCTGTCCGCTGACCTCTATGCCGACAAGACGATCGGCGAAAAGGTATTGGCACGCGTGCTCGACATCCACCGCGGCAGCATTTTCGGCTGGCCCGGTCAATTGCTGTTCATGCTGGCGGCAGCGGCGATGCCCTTGTTCGGGGTGACCGGCGTTCTGCTGTATTTGTCGCGCCGGCGGCACAAGCGGATGCAGCGTGCTGCTCGAGGCAAAACCGGCTGACGCCGATGTCGGGGATCAGCCCCGCGGCCGAAATGTTGCGCCGCGCCGATCCGGCGCGCTATAAGCCCCCGGTCAAGTCACCCCGACCGGTCGCGAACCAACCGCCGCGTCATGAAAATCTTGCTGGCGGTCTTCCAACTCGAAAAGCAGAGCGGCAAAGAGCGCGATTGCATCGCTATCGCGCGCCATCTCGCCAGTCGCGGCCACGACGTCACCATCGTCACCACGATCCCGTCGCCCGAACCGCTCGACCGCATTTCCGTCGTTCAAGTGAAGGCGAGGGGGCTCACCAATCACCGTCGGGCGCGTAATTTCGCGCGCGCGGTCCGCGAGCACCGCCGTACGCATCAACCGGATGCGCTGCTGTCGTTCGAATTGGTCCCCGGCGCCGACTTTCATTACGTCGCCGACGATGCGGCGATCTTGCGTGACCGGCTGTGGGCCTGGCCACCGCGGCAGCGAATCCGGCTGGCGCTGGAGCGCGGCGTGTTCGCCGCGGCGTCCCGCACCGAGCTGTGGTTCCTGACTCAGGACCAGCACGACGCCTATCATATTGCCTATGATTTCGATCCGGCCCGCGCCCATGTGCTGCCGGCGGACCCGAAAAAACTGCTGGCGACGGTCGCCACCCGTCTGGAGCAGCACGTCCCGGCGGCTTGAAATCGGGTGGCCGGCCGGCCGCGGCGAGCGTAATCTCGGTGCCATGATGCCGATGAGCCAGCACAGCCATGCCCTATTCGACACAGCGATCGGCCGCTGCGGCATCGTTTGGGGCGCGCGCGGCATCGTTGCGGTGCAGTTGCCGCAGCCGACCGAAGCGCAGACCGAAGCCCGCATCACCCAGCGTCACCCCGACAGCGTCGAAGCTGCTCCGCCGGCCGACGTGCAGCGTGCGGTCGACGGCATCGTCGCTCTGCTGGAAGGGGCCGCGATCGATTTCGCCGATATTCAGCTCGATCTCGATGGCACCTCGGCGTTTCAGCGCCGGGTCTACGACATCGCTCGCGGCATTCCGGCCGGCAAAACGCTGACCTATGGCGATATCGCCAAGCAACTCGGCGGCGTCGAGCTGTCACGTGAGGTCGGGCAGGCGTTGGGGCGCAATCCGTGCCCGATCATCGTGCCATGCCACCGCGTACTCGCCGCCGGGGACAAGCCCGGCGGCTTCTCGGCCAATGGCGGCGTCACCACCAAGCTGAAGCTGCTGGCGATCGAGGGCGCCGCCGTCAACTACACGCCCAGCCTGTTCGACTGAGCGGCCGCGGCTCAGGCCGCCGGCGGTACCGACACCTTCACCGACTCGCGCTGCGACATCCGTTGGAAAAACGCATCGAGATTGGGGTAGGCCGCGCGCCAGCCGCAATCCGGAAAGCGGAAGTCGGCGTAGCCGAGCACGCAGGTGAGCGCGATCTGGGCGATCGTCAGCGGCCCGTTCAGCATCGTGGTGTCGCGATCGAACCGCGCCATGCCGGCCCAGGCCCGCGCCCAGTGATCGTCGTACCAGCCCTGCCAGAACAAGTCCTTCGGCCGCACCAGCTTTTCGTAGCGGCACAGCAGCATCGAATCCAGCATGCCCTGCAGCAGCGAGTGATCACTCTTCACCCGCCAGCGCTCCGGGCCCGACGCCGGGATCAGCTTGCCGCCGCCGGCGAGGCCGTCGAGATATTCGGCGATCACGTAGGAGTCGACGATCACCTCGCCAGTGTCGAGGATCAGCGCCGGCAGTTTCTTCAGCGGGTTGACCTCGCGCATATACGGCTCGTTGGCCTGCGCCGGGATCACGGTCGCCGGCACGAACTCGATTTGGTCGATCAGTCCGAGTTCGATCGCCGCGATCCGCACCTTGCGGGCGAACGGCGAGGCTTGGGAGAAAGTGAGTTTCATCAGATAAGGTCCTCAGGGACGAAGCGTTGTTTGCTTTCGCCGTCATTGCGAGGAGCACCCGGATCGGCGATCCGCGCCGTCCGGGTACAGGCTCCGCGACGAAGCAATCCAGCCTCGCGCGAATGGCTCTGGGTTGCTTCGCTTCGCTCGCAGTGACGGCGTGGATATCCTTACGCCGCCACGATGGTCTGTTTCTGCTCGCCGAGACCTTCGATGCCGAGGGTGACGACGTCGCCGACATTGAGGAATTGCGGCGGCTTCTTGCCCATGCCGACGCCGGGCGGCGTGCCTGTGGTGATGATGTCGCCGGGCATCAGCGTCATCAGCTCCGACAGATACGACACGATCTTCGGTACGTTGAAGATCATGGTCGTGGTCGAGCCGGTCTGGCAGCGCTTGCCGTTGACGTCGAGCCACATCCCCAGCTTGTGGACGTCGGCGATCTCGTCCTTGGTGACGACCCAGGGGCCGAGCGGGCCGAACGTGTCGTGCGACTTGCCCTTGGTCCATTGCCCGACGCGCTCGATCTGGAAGTGACGCTCCGAGACGTCGTTGCACACCGCGTAGCCGGCGACGTAGTTCAGCGCATCGGCCTCGGTGACATATTTGGCACGGGTGCCGATGATCACCGCGAGCTCGACTTCCCAGTCCAGCTTGGTCGAGCCGCGCGGCTTCTCGACATCGTCGTTCGGCCCGCACAGCGAATTGTTGGCCTTCATGAACACGATCGGCTCGGCCGGGATCGGCATGTTGGCTTCGGCGGCGTGGTCGGCGTAGTTCAAGCCGATCGCGATGAATTTCGGTGCTCCGCCGACCGGCGAGCCGAGCCGCGGATGGCCGGGCACGGCGGGCAGTCCGGCGACATCGAGCGCAGCGAGTTTGGCAAGGCCTGCGGGCGAAAACGCGTCGCCTGCAAGGTCGGCGATCTGCCCGGACAGATCGCGTAGTTGGCCGTCTTTATCGATCAGTCCGGGCTTCTCGTGGCCGATAGCACCATAACGAACAAGCTTCATCCCGCGTATCCTCCGCAGTTTTGCAGGCTGCCTAAGTGATGGATCAGTAGTGAGTTGAATTCAATACATGGCCGCGCCGGCACGCTATGCGCAGCGCCGCCATGCTTTGTCATGACGGCGCCACGAGACGGAAAGCGTCGCCGTCGCGGATGATCCGGCCGGGACCGAAATGCCCGCCGAACAGCAGCATCGGCGTATCGGCGAAGCGCGAGAACAAGCGTCGCCGCGTTTCGATCGATTGCAGCCCGTCGGAATCGAAGCTCGACGACCAGTCCAGCCGCACCATCTGGCAAGGATGATGAGCGACGTCGCCCGACAGCACCGCCTCTTCGCCGTCGGAGCGGATGTGCAGGGCGATGTGGCCGGGGCTGTGGCCCGGTGTGGGGATCAATGTGATCTCATCGGCGATCTGGGCATCACTGCCGACCAGATCGACGACGCCGGCATCGATCACCGGCTCAACCGAGTCGGCGAACACCGCGGCGTGGGCGGCGTCGGTCGAATGCGTCTTCCAGTACTCGTATTCGATGCGGCCGAACAGATAGCGTGCGTTGGGGAAGGTCGGCACCCACTGGCCGTCGACCAGCCTGGTGTTCCAGCCGACGTGATCGACGTGCAGATGGGTGCAGATCACCGTGTCGATGCTGTCCGCCGGATAGCCGGCTTTGGCCAGATCCTGCAGGTACGGCTTGTCCAGCCCGTTCCAGTGCGGCACGCCGCGGCCCTGCTTGTCGTTGCCGATGCAGGTATCGACCAGGATCCGGCGGCTCGGCGTTTCCACCACCCAGCTGTGCACCGACATCGTCAGCCGGCCTTCGGGGCTGGCGAACTGCGGTATCAGCCACGGCATGGCCTGGATTTCCTGGGGAGTGGCTTGCGGCAGGATGAACCGGGTGCCTCCGGTCAACTCCATCTCGACGATTTTTGTGATTTTGACCTTGCCGATGGTCCAGACCATCCCACGTTTCTCCCGGGCTTTTCGTATTTTGCCCAAACATGCGGGTTTTGCGCTTGAGGCGCAATGGATCATCTCGCGCTGCAGTGCGTTAGTTCGCGCGCGCCGGAGAACGAAACCCGCGCCACGACGGAGGAAGGACGATGCCGGAGCTCGCGATTTCGACCGACAAGGTCGCGTTTCTGATCGAGAAGGCGCGTGAATTCGACGTCAAGGAAGGCGACGCCGATGCCGATTCCGGATCGAACGGCGCCGACGACAACATGGTGGACGTGCTCGAAGACACCGGGGAAGACCCGGTTGTTCAAGAGATCGCCGGATTCATCAGCGCGATGACCGAGGAAGAGCAGATCGACTTGGTGGCGCTGATGCGGCTCGGCCGCGGCGACGGCAGCATCGAGGAGTGGGACGATCTCCGCCGGGAAGCCGCCGAGGGGCGCAACGGACGCACCGCGCGCTATCTGCTCGGCGAGCCGCTGCTCGGTGATTATCTCGCCGAAGGGCTGGATCAGTTCGGGCTGTCCTGGAACGACGAGCGCACCACGCCTGTGGTTTGAGCGCGACGCGGCGCCTACTCGGGTGCTGCGTTTCCCGTAGCATTCCGAGGGACGCCGATTTACCAGCGATTTCAGCGCTATGCGGTCTAATCTACCGGGCCCTTTGATCGGCACGAACGAATGCCGGTTGACCCGTGGAGGCGACCATGAAGCCGGAGGCTGGTTTCGATCCCCGCGACCTGCTGCGTAAGCTCGGTCAGGGTCACTCGATCGCGAAATTCGCCAAGAACCAGACGATTTACGCGCAGGGCGACAGCGCCGATAGCGTGTACTTGCTGCTGCAGGGGCGGATCAAAGTCGTCGTGCTGTCGGTGCAGGGCAAGGAAGCGGCGACCGGCATGGTGGCGCCGGGGCAGTTCTTCGGTGACGGCTGTCTGGTCGGCGAAGTCAGCCGCAGCACAACCACGATTGCGATGCAGGACTGTGTGGTCGCGGCGATCGCCAGTGCGCGGCTGATCGAGACGTTGCGGGCGCAGCCGGATTTCGCCGAACTGTTCGTGCGGCATCTGCTGCTGCGCAATCGCCGCATCGAAGAGGATCTGCTCGATCAGCTCCTCAACTGCAGCGAGAAACGGCTGGCCCGGCTGCTGCTGCGCCTCGCCGAGTTCGAAGAGGGCGGCGAGCCGCAGCCGATCGCGCCGCACATCAGCCAGGAGACGCTGGCGGAGATGATCGGCACCACGCGGTCGCGCGTCAGCTACTTCATGAACAAGTTCCGAAAACTGGGCCTGATCAGTTACGACCGCACCATCGAGGTCCACCCGGGCCGGCTCAGCGCCGTGCTGCACGATCGGGCCGAGGCCCGCGGCTAGCCGCGCAGCTGCATTTCGTCGGGGCCGCGGTCAAGCCACTTGCGCTGCCTCGCCTCGCAAAACCGCCATCCACTTTTGCCGGATACGCGCGGCTGTGCCGCCAGTATAGTGCGCCCCGCGCGCAAGACGCAGGGTGGAAACGGCATGGACGACGAGGAGCGGCACGATCGGCTCGCGATCCGCGAACTGATCGAGAACTGGGTGGTGTGGCGGGACGCCGGCGACTGGGAGCGTTTCCGCACGGTCTGGTTCGACGACGGCCGGATGATGGCGACCTGGACGCAGGGGACCGCCGACGAATTCATCGCGATGAGCAAGGCCGGCTGGTCCAAGGGCGTATCGATCCTGCATTTCCTCGGCGGACAGTCGATCGACCTCGCCGGCAGCCGCGCGATCTCGCAGACCAAGATGACGATCTCACAGCGCGCCAGCGTGCATGACGTCGTGGTCGATGTGGTCTGCACCGGCCGGTTCTATGATTTCCTCGAAAAGCGAGACGGCCGTTGGGGCCTGGTGTTGCGCCAGCCGATCTACGAGAAGGATCGCATCGACCCGGTCGATCCGGCCGCGAAGCTGGCGCTCGATCCCGCGCTGCTGGCGCAATTTCCGGAAGGCTATCGCCATCTCGCTTACTTGCAGAGCGGCCTCGGCTACCCGATCAAGCGCGACATGCCGGGCCTGAAAGGCGAGACCGTCGAACGGCTGTACGCCAGCGGCGCGAAGTGGTTGAAAGGCGAGGCGCTGGATCGCTGACGCGAGCTGACTTCTCTCGGCGTCATTGCGTGCGAAGCCAAGCAATCAAGAGTGCCGGACACGGACTTCTGGATTGCTTCGTCGGTTCGCTTCCCGCAATGACGGAGCACTTGTCGAACTGGATAACCAAGAAACGTGGAGACCGAAATGCCCGACTTCATCACACTTACTGCCCTGGTTCGCGGCACCGCGCAGGCGCGCCCGGACCGGATCGCGGTGATCGACGGGGAACGGCAATTGCGCTACGCGGAATTTGATGCGCTAATCGATCGCATCGCCGCGACCTTGCAGCGCGACGGCTTGAAGCCGACCGACACCATCTCGATCTGCGCGCTGTCCTCGATCGAATATGCCGCGACCTTCCTCGGCGCTTTGCGTGCCGGCATCGCGGTCGCGCCGCTGGCGCCGTCGTCGACCGCCAAGGACTTCTCCGCGATGGTGCGGGACTCCGGCGCCAAGATTCTTTTCACCGACGATTTCGCCGCCAATGCGATGAAGGACGCCGAGATCGATGCCGCGGTGAAGCGCGTGGCGTTCGACGACGGCACCAGCGGCGAAGCGTTTACGCGCTGGCTGGCGCCGGAAGGTAGCAAGCCCGCGCCGGTGACGATCGATCCTGAGTGGGTGTTCAACATCATCTACTCGTCCGGCACGACCGGCACGCCGAAGGGCATCGTCCACAGCCATCAGATGCGCTGGGCGCAATACGGCAAGCTCGATCCGATCGGTTACGGCCCCGACGCGGTGACGCTGCTGTCGACGCCGCTCTATTCGAACACGACGCTGGTCTGCTTCAATCCGACGCTCGCCGGCGGCGGCACCGTGGTGCTGATGAAGAAGTTCGATGCCCGCGGTTTCCTGGAGCTCGCGCAGAAGTATCGCGTCACTCATGCGATGCTGGTGCCGGTGCAGTATCGCCGGATCATGGCGCTGCCGGAGTTCGGCGAGTACGATCTGTCGTCCTTCCAGATGAAGTTCTGCACCTCCGCGCCGTTTGCGCCGGAATTGAAGGCCGACATCCTCAAGCGTTGGCCTGGCGGTCTGACCGAGTACTACGGCATGACCGAGGGCGGCGGCTCATGCACGCTGCTCGCCCACGAATTCCCGAACAAGCTGCACACCGTCGGCCAGCCGCGGCCCGGTCATGAAATCCGGATGATCGACGAGGACGGCAACTTCCTGCCCAATGGTGAAGTCGGCGAAATCGTCGGCCGCTCCGACACCATCATGAAGGGCTACCTCAATCAGCCACAGAAGACTGCCGAAGTGTTCTGGACCGACAAGGACGGCAATCTGTGGGTGCGCAGCGGCGACGTCGGCCGGTTCGATGACGACGGCTTCATCACCCTGATGGACCGCAAGAAGGACATGATCATCTCCGGCGGCTTCAACATCTATCCGAGCGATATCGAAGCCGTGGTCGCCAAACATCCTGACGTGCTCGAAGTCGCGGTCGTCGGCATGCCGTCGGAAGAATGGGGCGAGACCCCGGTTGCGTTCGTGGCGTCACGGCCTGGCCGCAGCATCGACCCGGCTGAGCTGAAGACCTGGACCAACGGCCAGGTCGGCAAGACCCAGCGCCTCGCCGAGGTGGTGCTGGTCGAGTCGCTGCCGCGTAGCGCGATCGGAAAAGTGCTGAAGCGCGAACTCCGCGACCAGCGCCTCGGTATGAAGGCTGCGTCGTAATCACAACCTGACGGTCATTCCGGGGCGCCGCGTAGCGGCGAACCCGGAATCCCGAGATTGTTGCGACGATGAGATTCCGGGTTCGCGCTTCGCGCGCCCCGGAATGACGAGGGGAGGGGCTTGCGCTTGAGCGCGGCGAGCCCTCCTCCCTCAATAATGCGGCGGGCGCTCATTGGCCGGAGCGCCGGCGCTGCTCTCGGCCTGGTCGAGGCGTTCGCTCAGTGCGGCGAGCTGCCGGGTCAGCGCGTCGATCTGCTTCCACTGCGCGGTGACGGTCTGGTTCAGCGCCTCGATCGTCTCGTCCTGATAGGCCAGGCGGACTTCCAGCGCCTCGACGCGGTCGTTCAGATCGTTCTCGCCGGCCATCGCCCGCTCCATCTCGGCTCGTCTGCCCGCTCATGGCCGGCAAGACGCAGGTTGTCGCCGGCCCGGATGCGGAAGCGCGGCATTGCACGGGCGGGTTTAACAGCGCGTGCGCCGGCAGGAAACCAGCCTTTTCAGCCAGATCACGGTCGCCCGGCTCCGGTCGCGGCGAGGATTGCTCGGCGGCCGTGGAATATGCCAACTAGGCCGGCGCCGGAGCGCGGCGTAACCAACCCAACGAGCTTGTGCCTATGAGGAATTTCCATCTCGCCGGCCGGTCCACCGTCCACGCCCGCAACGGCATGGTCGCGACCTCGCACCCGCAGGCGGCGCTGGCCGCGATTGAAATCCTGAAAGCTGGCGGCACTGCTGCCGACGCTGCGATCGCCGCCTCGGCGCTGCTGGCGGTGATCGAGCCGCAATCCACCGGCATCGGCGGCGACTGCTTTGCCCTGGTGCAGCCGAAGGGCACCGGCAAGATCACGGCGTATAACGGCTCGGGCCGGGCGCCCGCGGCCGCCAAGGCCGAGTGGTTTCTGGAAAAGGGCATCGACGCGATCCCGCTGACCAGCCCGCATTCGGTGACGGTCCCGGGTGCGATCGACGCCTGGGCGACGATCCTGCGCGATCACGGCCGGTTCGGGCTCGACAAAGTGCTGCAGCCGGCGATCAAAGCCGCGGCGGAAGGCTACGTGGTGGCGCCGCGCATCGCGTTCGACTGGGCCAACGGTTTCGCCAAGCTGAAGAAGGGCGCCAACACCGAGCGCTATCTGCTGCCGCACGGCGAAGCCGCCAAGACCGGCGACGTCATTACTCAGCCGGAGCTGGCCAACACGCTGAAGCTAATCGCCGACAAGGGCCCAGACGGTTTCTATAAGGGCCCGGTTGCCGAGGACATGGTCGAGACGCTGCGCGGGCTCGGCGGTCTGCATACGCTGGAAGACTTCGCCGAACACTGCACCGAAACGACGTCGCCGATCGGCACCATCTACAAAGGCCTCGACGTCTGGCAGTGCCCGCCGAACGGCCCGGGCATTACCATGCTGGTGATGCTGAACATCCTCAGCCGGTTCGATCTCACAAAATTCGGCCCGCTCAGCGTCGAGCGCTTCCATCTGGAAGCCGAGGCGACCCGCATCGCCTACATGATCCGCGAACAGCACATCGGCGACCCGCAGCATGTCGATGTCGACGTGCTGCGTATTCTGGCGAAGGAATTCGCCGAGGAGCATTACAGCCAGATCGCGCTCGACAAGCTGCTCGATCTGCCTGTGGTGTCGCCGCCGATGAATCCGTCGACCGTGTACATCACCGTGGTCGACGAGGAGCGTAACGTCTGCTCGTTCATCAATTCGATCGCGCATTCGTTCGGCTCGGCGATCGTGTCGAACAAGACAGGCGTGCTGCTGCAAAACCGCGGCGCCGGCTTCCGCATTCAGCCCGGTCATCCGAACTGCATCGCGCCGAAGAAGCGCCCGCTGCACACCATCATTCCGGCGCTCGCGACCGAAAACGGCCGGGCCCGGATGTCGTGGGGCGTGATGGGCGGTCAGTATCAGCCGGTCGGTCAGGTTCACGTGCTGACCAACGTGCTCGACTACGGGCTCGATATGCAGGAAGCGATCGATCTGCCGCGTGGCCTGCACTACGAGGACATATATCAGCTCGAGGATGGTGTGCCGGCGGCGACCGTCGAGGGCCTCAAGGCGCTCGGTCACAAGGTCGTGCCGATCGGCACGCCGCACGGCGGCGGCCAAGGCATCTGGATCGATTGGGATAAGGGCACGCTGACCGGCGGCTCCGACCCGCGCAAGGACGGCTGCGCGCTCGGCTACTGATCGCCGGCTCCCCACCGGCTTGTTCAAAATTGCTCTAGCCCAAACATGCGAAGACCGGCCCGAAGGCCGGTCTTGCACCTGCTGATCGCCGCCCTAGCGGCGGTCAACGCGCAGACATCACAGATTCTTGTGCGCGGTGCCGGCGACCTTATCGGCCGCATTCTTGACCGCGTCCTTGGCGTTGCCGAGCGCCTGCTGGCCATGGCCCTTGGCTTCCTGGATCACGCCTTCGCCTTGCAGCTTGTCCGACCCGGTGGCTTCGCCGATGCCCTGCTTGGCCTTGCCGGCGAGCTCGTTGGCCTGACCCTTGATCTTGTCCATCGTGCTACCCATCAAAATGTCTCCTTTGCTGTGTGAGCTTCGCGGGGACAACAGACAGGTCCCTCGGATGTTCCCGGGGGCGATCGGTTGCAGTGCCGAATGACTGCAAGCTGTTGACGTAATTGATAGTTACTAAATTACCAGTCGTTAGTCCGCTTGGCGGATTATTAACCGAGGCGGCCGTTGCGGCCGAGGTTCGGTGGTCGAGTTAACGGTCGTGAAGCCCACCCGCCGCATGGTCGATCGCCTATCACCTGACCGGCGGGCGACCATGGAATGGCTGTCTCCGGCGCTGTCGTACGAAAGGAAGACTTGATCCTCTCGGGCGGCTAAACTGTGCATGCGGGGCCGCGCATGACACGGCGACGAACTTGATCTGAGGACGGCCGAGAGAGCGTTTCGAGATGTCCGGCCTGTGGCAATCGATGACAACGGCCTGGATGTCCCGAACCGATCGGTCGGCCCTGCTCGACTTCTGGCTCGGCGGCCGCGGCGCCGGTACGCTGGTCTCGCAACCCGATATCGACGAGCACGAAATGCGGCGGATCCGCGCCGCGCAGATCAATAGCGTCACCCGGCTGACGCCGGTGACGATGAGTATCAACGTCGCCAACGCTGCGCTGATCCTGTTCACCTTCTGGGACAATGATGCCCGCCCGCAATTGCTGGCGTGGATGGCGATGGTCATGTTCGCGTCGGGGGCGGCGGTGCAGTCGTGGCTGCGCATGCGGTTCGAGCCGCGGCTTGAAGCCTCTGCGCGTGCGATCCGCCGTATGACGCTGCACGCGTTGTTGCTCGGACTGATCTGGGGCGCGATGCCCGTGATGGTGTTCGTGACGGCCGATCCAGGCGATCAGCTGATCGTCGCCTGCGTGGCTGCCGGCATGATCTCCGGCGGCGCGTTTACGCTATCGACGGTCCCACGCGCAGGCCTCGCTTATACTTGGGCGCTCGCAGCAGGATCGGCGCTATCGCTGGCGATGAGCGATGGTATGGCTTACCGCATAACCGCGGCCTTCCTGGTGCTGTATGCGGTGTTCATGTCGCGCAACCTGATCTCGCACGGCGAGATGTTCTTCGACAATTTGCGGGCGAAGTTCGAACTCGAACGGCAGACCGAAATCATCTCGCTGCTGCTGAAGGATTTCCAGGCCAACGCCAGCGACTGGCTGTGGCAGACCGATGCCCATGGCCGGCTGGTGCACGTGCCGGAGCGCTTCGTCGAGGTTGCCAAGCTGCCGCCGTCGCTGCTGATCGGGGCGCCGCTGGCGGATGTGATCGGCATGTTGTGCCCCGAGGACGGCCGCTGCGCGATGGGCGTCGCTGCGAAGATGGCGCAGCGGGAGGCGATGAACGATCTTGTGGTGCATGTGGTGATCGGCGGCACGCCGCGGCTGTGGTCGCTCACCGCCAAGCCGATGCTCGATGCGGCCGGCGAGTTCGCCGGCTATCGCGGCGTCGGCCGTGACGTCACCGAGCGCTGGCGTGCCGAGCAGGCCGAAGCCGAGAACCGCGCCAAGTCGAGCTTTCTGGCGATGATGAGCCACGAGATCAGGACGCCGATGAACGGTGTGCTGGGTCTCGCCAATTCGCTGCTCGAAACCAAGCTCGATCCCGAGCAGCAACAGGCCGTCACCACGATCCGCGATTCCGGCGACGACCTGCTGCGCATCCTCAACGACATCCTCGATCTCTCGAAGCTCGAAGCCGGTCGGCTGGAGTTCGAGCAGGCCGATTTCTCGCCGGCCACCCTGGTCGAGTCGGTCCGCGCGATCATCGAGCCGGAAGTCCGCGGGAAGGGCATCGAGCTGAAGGTCGATATCGATCCGCGGCTGCCGCCGTCGCTGAACGGCGACGCCGCGCGCATCCGTCAGGTGCTGCTCAACCTTGCGGCCAATGCGGTGAAGTTCACCGAGCAAGGCTCGATTGCGATCGTGCTGACCTGCGTGAAGCGCAACGACAGCCACGCCACCGTCGAGTGGCAGGTAACCGATACCGGCATTGGCATTTCGCCAGATCGCGTCGGCAGCCTGTTCACCGACTTCGCGCAGGCCGACGTCTCGATTAATCGCCGGTTCGGTGGCACCGGCCTCGGGCTGGCGATTAGCCGGCGGATCGTCGAACAGATGGGCGGCGATATCGCGGTAACCTCGCGCGAAGGCGAGGGTTCGACCTTCCGCTTCAGCCTGGATCTGCCGTGGAGCAATGCGTGGATTGCCGATCACCGGCTCGACCGGCTCGGTAGCGATGATCTTCGCACCCGGATCGCGATGCTGGGACGCCCGCTGCGCGTCCTGATCGCCGAAGACGACGCCACCAACCAGATGGTGGTGATGAAGATGCTCCAGGAATTCGCCGCCGAAATCACCGTGGTTTCCGACGGCACCGACGCGGTGACGGCGGCAGGCGAGGGCGAGTTCGACGTCGTGCTGATGGACGTGCGGATGCCCAATATGGACGGCCTCGCCGCCACCCGCGCGATCCGCGGCAAAGGCGGCGCGCTCGCCAAGCTGCCGATCATCGCGCTCACCGCGAACGCCTTCCCGGACGACGTCAAAGTCTGCCGCGACGCCGGCATGAACGACTTCCTGTCCAAGCCGCTGCGCAAGCCGGCGCTGGTCGCGGCCGTGCTGCGGGCGCTGCGCGGCGCGTCGACGCCGGTGACGATGCCGTCGCCGCCGATGCAGGTCGATATGGACACGCTCGCCGAACTCACCGCCGAGATCGGCCAGGACCAGGTGAGCGAGATGGTGGCGCTGTTCTTCGCCGAAACCGAGCGGCGAATCGCGCTGTTCCGGCGCTTCGCCGAACAGATGGACCGCCACACAATCGAGGTCGAAGCGCATTCGCTCAAGGGTGGGGCCCGCACGCTGGGCTTCCACCCGATCGCCGATATCGCGCGTTCGATCGAGCGCGATGCGAAGACGATCTCGCCGGAAGGGCTCGATCTGCTCACCGGTCAGCTCAACAAGGCGCTGATCGAACTGCGCCGGCAATGCGAAGGCAGCCTGAAGCTGGCGAGCTGACGGTCGATCGTCATTGCTTTTGAAAATTCGCGTCGGCTGTCGGCCGGCCGCGCGTTCGATCGTCCTCGGCACAATGCCAATGCGTTGTGCGGGAGGATGCGCGAATGTCGAAGATCGTTCCTTGTCTGTGGTTTGCCGGCGAAGCCGAACAGGCAGCCCAGTTCTACGTGTCGCTGCTGCCGGACTCGCGGATCGACAACGTCCAGCGCAGCGTCGTCGACACCCCGGGCGGGCCCGAAGGCTCGGTGCTGGTGGTCGAGTTCACGGTCGCCGGGCAGCCGTTCATGGCGCTCAATGGCGGCACCCCGCTGCCGTTCAATCACGCGGTGTCGTTCAAGATCGATTGCGTCGATCAGGCCGAAGTCGATCGGCTGTGGGATGCGTTGCTGGCGGATGGCGGCGAGCCGGTGGCGTGCGGCTGGCTGCGCGACCGCTACGGCCTGTCCTGGCAGATCGTCCCGGCCGATGCGCTCAAGCTGTTCGCGGGCCCGAACCGGGAAGGTGCCAAGCGTGCCATGCAGGCGATGATGCAAATGGTGAAGCTCGACGTCGGCACCCTCCAGCGAGCGTATGAGGGCGTGTAGGGGCCGTGAGCCAGGAGACAGGATCGGCTTCCATCACGGACTCATGATTTCTGACGATTATTGACAATCGTCAGAAATCAATCGACAGTTCCCGTCACCGCAAGGGGAGGCTGCCGATGCGTGCGATTTCTGTTTTCGATGGGTTTTTCAGGCTGCTGGCAGGTACCCTGCTGGCGATCGCGGTGCTCGGCCTGGCCGGCTGCGACGGCAAGGACGCCAAACAAGAGCTCTCCAAACGTCCAGTCCTGGTCACGGCGGTGCATTACGCCCCGCAGGCACCGGAGCGCAGCTTCGTCGGCACGATCAAGCCGCGCACCGAGACCGACGTCGGTTTCCGGGTCACCGGCAAAGTGGCCAAGCGTCTCGTCGAGGTCGGCGACACCGTGGAAGTCGGCCAGAAGCTGGCGCTGCTCGATCAGACCGATCTGAAGCTGCAGGCCGAGCAGGCCGAGGCCGAACACAGCGCCGCCAAGGGCGTGCTGGCGCAGGCGATCGCGTCTGAAAACCGCGCCAAGGAGCTGCGCGCCAAGGGCTGGGCGACCGAAGCCCAGATGGATCAGGCGCGCGCCACCGCGGACGAAGCCCGGGCCCGCTTCGCCCGCGCCGAGCGCTCGGTCGAGCTGACCCGCAACTCGCTATCCTACGCGACGCTCGAAGCCGACAGCCACGGCGTCGTCGCAGCCGCGCTGGTCGAACCCGGGCAGGTGGTGGCGGCCGGTCAGGCCGCGTTCCGGCTCGCCCGGATCGGCGAGAAGGAAGCCGTGGTGGCGATCCCCGAAACGCTGATCACGCGCGCCACCAAGGGGCTGGCCGATGTCACGCTGTGGTCCGAGCCCGGCCGGCACTACGTCGCCAAGCTGCGCGAGGTGGCGCCGCTCGCCGATCCCGCGACCCGCACATTCCTGGCCAAGTTCTCGCTGCCGGACGCCGACGACCGCGTCGTGCTCGGGATGACCGCGACGCTGACGCTGACCGATCCCGACAAGGTCCGCGTCGCCCGGGTGCCGCTGTCGGCGCTGTTCAATCAGGGCGGCCAGCCGTCGCTTTACGTTGTCGACGGCGGCGGCGAGGTGAAGTTGAAGCGGGTCGCCGTGAAGGCATACGAGACCGAAGACGTGGTGATCGCCGAGGGGGTCGACGAAGGCGATCAGATCGTCACGCTCGGCGTGCAGAAACTCGATCCGGCCGAAAAAGTGCGGGTGGTGTCGGCTCTGACGTTCTGATCTGCGCTGGGGAGTGCGGCGATGCGTTTCAATCTGTCGGCCTGGGCGGTCCGACATCCGGCGCTGATCCTGTTTTTGATCTGCGCGCTCGGCTTCACCGGCATCTATTCGTATCAGCGGCTCGGCCGCGCCGAGGATCCGTCGTTCACCGTCAAGGTCGCGGTGGTATCGGCGATCTGGCCGGGCGCCACCGCCAAGGAGATGCAGGAACAGGTCGCCGACCCGATCGAGAAGAAGCTGCAGGAACTGCCGTATTTCGAGAAGGTGCAGACCTATTCGAAGGCGTCGTTCACCGCCATGCAGGTGACGTTCCGCGACTCGACGCCGCCGTCCGAAGTGCCGCACCTGTTCTATCTGCTGCGCAAGAAGCTGTGGGACGTCGCACCGCAACTGCCGAGCAATCTGATCGGTCCGTCGATCAACGACGAGTACGGCGACGTCGACTCGATCCTCTACATGATGACCGGCGACGGCGCGAGCTACGCGCAGCTCAAGAAGGCCGCCGAAGGCCTTCGCCAGCGGCTGCTCAAAGTCGCGGGCGTGACCAAGGTCAACATCTACGGCACGCAGGACGAGAAGATCTATGTCGAGTTCTCGCACGCCAAGCTGGCGACGCTCGGGCTGACGCCGCAGGCGATCTTCGACTCGCTCGCCAAACAGAACGCAGTGGTGCCGGCCGGCACGGTCGAGACCTCGTCGCAGCGCGTGCCGCTGCGCGTCACCGGCGCGCTCGATGGTGCGCAGGCGGTGGCGGAGACACCCGTCGAGAGCGGCGGCCGGGTGTTTCGCCTCGGCGACGTCGCCGAGATCCGCAATGGCTATGTCGATCCGACCGATTACCAGGTGCGGCAGAAGGGCAAGCCGGCGATCGGGATCGGCGTCGTCACCGCCAAGGGCGCCAATATCCTGCAGCTCGGCGAGCAGGTTGGTGCGGCGACTGCGTCGTTCATGGCCGACGTGCCTCAGGGCATCGACATCGAGCAGATCGCCGATCAGCCGGAAGTGGTGAAGCACGCCGTCGGCGAATTCATGCGCTCGTTCGTCGAGGCGCTGGTGATCGTGCTGTTCGTCTCGTTCCTGGCGCTCGGATGGCGCACCGGCATCGTGGTGGCGCTGTCGGTGCCGCTGGTGCTGGCGATCGTGTTCATCGTCATGAACGTGATGTCGCTCGATCTGCACCGGATCACGCTCGGCGCGCTGATCATCGCGCTCGGCCTGCTGGTCGACGACGCCATCATCGCGGTCGAGATGATGGTGGTGAAGATGGAGCAGGGCTGGGATCGCGCCAAGGCGGCGTCGTTCGCCTGGGAGTCGACGGCGTTTCCGATGCTGACCGGCACGCTGGTCACTGCGGCCGGCTTCCTACCGATTGGCTTCGCCAACTCGGGCGTCGGCGAATATGCCGGCGGCATCTTCTGGATCGTGGCGATCGCGCTGATCGCCTCGTGGTTCGTCGCGGTGATCTTCACGCCGTATATCGGCGTCAAGCTGCTGCCGGACTTCGCCGGCAAGAAGGGCCATAATCCGGACGAGGTGTATCACACCCGGATCTATCGGATGCTGCGCGCCGCGGTGACGTGGTGCGTGCGCTGGCGCGGCACGGTGGTGACGGCCACGGTCGGCATCTTCATCGCCGCGGTGGTCGGCTTCGGCCATGTGCAGCAGCAGTTCTTCCCGCTGTCGGAGCGGCCCGAACTGTTCCTGCAACTGCGTCTGCCCGAAGGCACCGCCTTCGACGTCACCATGAAGTCGGTGAAGGAAGCCGAGACGCTGCTCAAGGACGACGGCGATATCGCGACCTACACGGCTTACGTCGGCAAGGGCTCGCCGCGGTTCTGGCTCGGCCTCAATCCGCAGCTTCCGACCGAATCCTTCGCCGAGATCGTGATCGTCGCCAAGGACGTCGCGGCGCGCGAGCGGATCAAGGCGCGGATCGAGCAGGCGGCGCATAGCGGCCGGCTCGCGGCGGCGCGGGTGCGTGTCGACCGCTTCAATTTCGGCCCGCCGGTCGGCTTCCCGGTTCAGTTCAGGGTGATCGGCCCGGATACCGCCAAGGTGCGCGAGATCGCCTATCAGGTCCGGGACGTGGTGAAGAAGAACGCCAACGTGGTTGATCCGCACCTCGACTGGAACGAGCAGTCGCCATATCTCAAGCTCGTCGTCGATCAGTCGCGTGCCCGCGCGCTCGGCCTGACGCCGCAGGATGTCTCGCAGGCGCTGGCGATGCTGATCTCCGGCGCTCAGGTCACCACGGTGCGTGACGGCGTCGAGAAGATCGGCGTGGTCGCGCGCGCGGTGCCGAACGAGCGGCTCGATCTTGCCCGGATCGGCGAACTCACCATCATGGCCCGCAACGGCATGGCGGTGCCGCTGTCGCAGGTCGCCAAGGTCGAGTATTCGCATGAGGAGCCGATCCTGTGGCGCCGCAATCGCGACATGGCGATCACCGTGCGTGGCGACGTCGTCGACGGCGTGCAGGCGCCGGACGTCACCAACGCGATCTGGCCGCAGCTCGAGAGCATCCGCGCCAATCTGCAGCCGGCCTACCGGATCGAGACCGGTGGCGCGATCGAGGAGTCGACCAAGGGCAATGCCTCGATCTTCATCCTGTTTCCGGTGATGGTGATCGCGATGCTGGCGCTGCTGATGATCCAGCTGCAGAGCTTCCCGCGGCTGCTGCTGGTGTTCCTCACCGCGCCGCTCGGCATCATCGGCGCCTCGCTCGGTCTCAACGTCGCCTCGGCGCCGTTCGGCTTCGTGGCGCTGCTCGGCCTGATCGCGCTTGCCGGCATGATCATGCGCAATGCCGTGATCCTAGTCGATCAGATCGAGAGCGACGTCGCGCACGGCTCGACCCGGCGCGAGGCGATCGTCGAGGCGACGGTGCGACGGGCGCGACCGGTGGTGCTGACCGCGCTGGCGGCGATCCTGGCGATGATCCCCCTGTCGCGCTCGGCGTTCTGGGGCCCGATGGCGATCACCATCATGGGCGGCCTGTTCGTCGCCACCTTCCTGACGCTGTTCTATCTGCCGGGCCTGTACGCGCTGTGGTTCCGGAAGAGCCTGGACGAACGGGGCAAGTTCGCCGAGCCGGATGTTACGCCGCAACACGGCTCCGCTGGGCCGAACGCCTTTCCGCTTGCCGACGCGGCGGAATAATTGAATATCTTGGGCCGATGACGCTTGTTTCTGAAAATACCGAAGCCGATATGCGGCACCGCATCCTGGTGGTGGCCGAACGGCTGTTCCGTGAGATCGGCTACCAGAAGACCACGGTGGCCGACATCGCCAAGCTGCTGCAGATGAGCCCCGCCAACGTGTATCGCTTCTTCGATTCGAAGAAGGCGATCCACAAGGGCGTGGCGCGGCATCTGATGGGCGAGGTCGAGCAGGCGGCGGTGGTCATCGTCCATGCGCCGGGGTCGGCGGTGCAGCGGCTGCGCGATCTGCTCACCACCGTGCACCGGATGAATTGCGAGCGCTACATCGGCGACGCCAAGCTGCACGAGATGGTGGCGATTGCGATGGAGGAGAACTGGGACGTCTGCATCGCCCATATGGAGTTCATCATCGGCACCATCGGCGAGGTGATCGTCCAGGGCGTGGCGAGCGGCGAGTTCAAGGTCGCCGACGTGCCGCAGGCGGCGAGCTGCACCTGCGCCGCAATGATCCGGTTCTTCCATCCGCAGATGATCGCGCAGAGCTTTGCCAAGGATCGCCCGACCCTCGAGGACATGATCGATTTTGTGCTGGCGGCGCTCGGCGCCGGCCGGCGCGCCGACGCGCAATAACAACAAGGACATCCCGCGTGACTGATCTGCATTCCTACAAGCCGGCGAACGGCCACGGCCTCAAGCACGACCCGTTCAACGCGATCATCGCGCCGCGGCCGATCGGCTGGATTTCGTCCTGCGATGCCGAGGGCCGCGTCAACCTCGCGCCCTACAGCTTCTTCAATGCCTTCAACTACCACCCGCCGCTGATCGGGTTCTCGTCCACCACCTGGAAGGACACCGTCGCCAACATCCAGCGCACCGGCGAATTCGTCTGGAATCTGGTGACGATGGATCTGGCGCAGGCGATGAATGCCACCTCCGCCAGCGTGCCGCACGAGGTCGACGAATTCGCGCTCGGCAATCTCACCAAGCTCGACAGCGAGCTGGTGAAGCCGCCGCGGGTTGCCGAGAGCCCGGTGTCGTTCGAATGCAAGCTGTCGGAAATCGTCCGGCTCAAGGGCGCCGACGGCGTCGAGGTCGACGCCTGGCTGACGATCGGCGAGGTGGTGATGGTGCACATCGACAAGCGCCTGATCGAAGACGGCGTCTATCAGACCGCGGCGGCGCGGCCGATCGTGCGCGCCGGCCGGCGCGGCGACTATTTCGAAATCCGCCCCGACGCGATGTTCGAGATGGTGCGGCCGGCCTAGCGGCGGGCCGATAGTCGGGCAATGGATGGCAAACCCTCAACGTCATTGCGAGCGAAGCGAAGCAATCCAGAGCGCAATATACCGGGCTGGATTGCTTCGTCGCTTCGCTCCTCGCAATGACGATGGAAGGGTTCTGGTGGGTGAAGAGGCTGTGGGCTTCGATCCCCGGCTTAACCACTTCTCATCGCCGCTGCGCCGCGCGTTGACCTGACGGGCGAACAGCCGCACCATGGCGCATCAACGTTGCAAGGTGCGTGCGTGACGGCTCTGACCCATCGTCAGTCTGAAATCCTCAATATCGCCCGGGCCTCGGGCCGGGTGATGGTCGAGGATCTGGTGAGGCGCTTTGAAGTGTCGGCGCAAACCATTCGCAAGGATCTCAACGATCTGTGCGACCAGCGCTCGCTGACGCGAATCCATGGCGGCGCGATCATCGCGTCGGGCGTCGCCAATCTCGCCTACGAGGCGCGCCGCTTCGTCGCCGCAGAAGAGAAGAAGGCGATCGGGGCCGCCGCCGCGGCGCGGATTCCCAACGGCTGCTCGCTGTTCATCAACATCGGCACCACCACCGAAGAGGTCGCCAGCGCGCTGTCGGCGCATCAGGATCTTTTGGTGATCACCAACAATCTCAACGTCGCGATGCTGCTGTACCGGCATCCGCGGATCGAGGTGATCGTCGCCGGCGGCACCGTGCGGCGGGCCGATGGCGCGGTGATCGGCTCCACCGCGACCAGCCTGATCGGGCAGTTCAAGGTCGATTACGCGATCATCGGCGCTTCGGCGATCGACGAAGAGGGCGCGCTGCTCGATTTCGACTATCGCGAAGTCCAAGCCTCGCAGGCAATCATCGCCAATGCGCGCAGCGTGATGCTGGTGGCGGATTCGACCAAGCTGGAGCGCAACGCGCCGGTGCGGATCGCCGATCTCAGCCAGATCCAGACCTTCGTCACCGACCGGGCGCTGCCGCCGTCGTTGCAGGCGATCTGCGATACGAATGGTATCGAGGTAATCGAAGCCGGCCCGGCGAAACCGGACCTCGACGAATCCGCGGTCTGAACCGCCTCTCCCCAGCGTCAGTTGTGCCTGTCTCCCAGCCTCTGGGCGCGATTTCGCGCGCGGAAACGCGATGCTTTTGCAGATCGCAGTTGCTTTCGTTTTGGTTTGTGCTTTATTCGTTTTCCAGCATAAATCGACAGAAGCGAAAGTGCATTGCAGCAAAATGCTGCGATGCGGTGAGGAGCGTCGGTGGGGATGGTGTACGACCTCGCGATCATCGGGGGCGGGATCAACGGCTGCGGCATCGCGCGCGATGCGGCGGGCCGGGGACATTCCGTGTTCCTGTGCGAGATGAACGACCTCGCCAGCGGCACCTCGTCGTGGTCGACCAAGCTGATCCATGGCGGCCTGCGCTATCTCGAATATTTCGAATTTCGCCTGGTGCGCGAGGCGCTGATCGAGCGCGAGCGGCTGTGGCAGATCGCGCCGCATATCATCGGGCCGCTGCGTTTCGTGCTGCCGCATCACGACGGCCTGCGCCCCGCCTGGCGGCTGCGGCTCGGGCTGTTCCTGTATGATTATCTCGGCGGCCGGAAGCTGCTGCCGCCGACCCGTTCGGTCGATCTGGCGCATGACGAAGTCGGCAAGCCGCTGATCCCCGGCCGCTACACCAAAGGCTTCGAGTATTCCGATTGCTTCGTCGACGATGCGCGGCTGGTGGTACTCACCGCGCGCGATGCCGCCGAGCGCGGCGCCGAGATCCGCACCCGCACCCGCGCGGTGCAGGTCAGCCAGCAGGACGGCATCTGGCAGGTGACGCTGGAAGATGTTGGCAGCGGCGCGCGCAGCACGATCCAGGCCCGGGCGCTGGTCAATGCCGCCGGCCCATGGGTCGAAGGCGTGCTCGGCTCCGGCGCCGGGGTCGATGCCCGCTACAAGGTGCGGCTGGTGCAGGGCTCGCACATCGTCACCCGCAAGCTCTATGACCACGACCGCGCCTACATCTTCCAGAACGCCGATGGCCGCATCGTGTTCGCGATTCCGTATCAGGGCGACTTTACCCTGATCGGCACCACCGACCGCGATTATCACGGCGATCCGTCGCAGGTGAAAGCGACGCCGGAAGAGATCGACTATCTGTGCAAAGCGGTGAGCGGCTATTTCGCCAAGCCGGTGACGCCCGCCGATGTGGTCTGGACGTTCTCAGGCGTGCGGCCACTGTATGACGACGGCGCCAGCGAAGCCAAGGCGGCGACCCGCGACTACGTGTTCGAGCTCGACACCCCGGGCGGCGCGCCGCTGCTGTCGATCTATGGCGGCAAGATCACCACCTATCGCCGGCTCGCCGAAGAGGCGCTGGAGAAACTGTCGTCGTATCTGAAGGGCGGAACGGCCAAACAGGGCTGGACCGCGCATCAGCCGCTGCCGGGCGGCGATTTCCCGATCGACGGCGGTCCGGCGCAGATCGGCGATCTGCTCCGCGACTATCCGTTCCTCGCCTCGGCGCACGCCTCGCGGCTGGTGCATGCCTACGGCACGCGGGCGCGTGACGTGCTCGGCGCGGCCAAGTCGGCGGCCGATCTTGGCCGCGACTTCGGCGCCACATTGACGGAGGCCGAGGTCCGCTATCTGATGAGCCGCGAATGGGCCTGCAGCGCGGACGACATCGTCTGGCGGCGATCCAAGCTCGGCTTGCGGTTGACATCGGCCGCGGTTGCCGCGCTCGATCAGTGGATCGCCGACCGCCGCGCCGCCGAGAAGCCCCAGCAGCAAGCGGGAGGCCGGGCATGAGCGTCAGCCTGGAGAATGTCACCAGGGTGCTGGACGGCGTTCCGGCGATCCGCAACGTCTCGCTGACGCTGGAACGTGGCACGCTGAGCGTGCTGCTCGGACCGACGCTGTCGGGCAAGACTTCGATCATGCGGCTGCTCGCCGGCCTCGACAAGCCGACCACCGGCCGCGTGCTGGTCGACGGCAAGGACGTAACCGGCGCCGATGTGCGCAGCCGCTCGGTGGCGATGGTGTATCAGCAGTTCATCAACTACCCGTCGCTGACGGTGTACGAGAACATCGCCTCGCCGCTGCGGGTGCAGCGCAAGCCGCGCGCCGAGATCGAGCGCCGCGTCGCCGAGGCCGCCAAGCTGCTCAAGCTCGAGCCGTATCTGCAGCGCACGCCGCTGCAGCTCTCCGGCGGCCAGCAGCAGCGCACCGCGATCGCCCGCGCGCTCGTCAAGGGCGCCGATCTGGTGCTGCTCGACGAGCCGCTCGCCAACCTCGACTACAAGCTCCGCGAGGAGCTGCGCACCGAGCTGCCGAAGATCTTCGAAGCCTCCGGCGCGATCTTCGTCTATGCCACCACCGAGCCGTCCGAAGCGCTGCTGCTCGGCGGCCGCACCATCTGCATGTGGGAAGGCCAGGCGCTGCAGGTCGGGCCGACCCCGCAAGTTTATCGCAAGCCCGACACCATGCGGGTGGCGCAGGTGTTCTCCGATCCGCCGCTCAATATCGTCGGCGCCGAGAAGAAGGCCGGCACCGTGCATTACTCCGGCGGCGTGACTGCGCCGGCGACCGGGGTGTTCGCCGGGCTCTCCGATGGCGCCTACCGCGTCGGCTTCCGTGCGCATCAGATCGAGGTGAGGAGCGCCGATCCGGAGCAGCATGCGTTCCAGGCGACCGTGGCGGTGACCGAGATCACCGGCTCGGAGAGCTTCGTGCATCTGAAGCGCGGCGACGACTATTGGGTCGCAGTGCTGCACGGCATCCATGAGTTCGAGCCGGGCCAAACGCTCGACGCCATCCTCGACCCCGCCAATCTGTTCGTGTTCGACGCGGCCGATCGCCTCGTCGCCGCGCCGAAGCCGATCTGAGGGGACAGCCCGATGGCGCGCATCGATCTCGTCGATCTTGCTCACTCTTATCTGGTCGGTGACGACCTGCCGCCGCAGGCCTATGCGCTGAAGCCGGTGTCGATGACCTGGCGGCAGGGCGGCGCCTATGCGCTGCTCGGCCCGTCGGGCTGCGGCAAGACCACGCTGCTGAATATCATCTCGGGCATTGTCACACCGTCGCGCGGCAAGATCCTGTTCGACGGCCGCGACGTCACCGCGCTCTCCACCCGCGAGCGCAACATCGCGCAGGTGTTCCAGTTTCCGGTGATCTACGACACCATGACGGTGCGGGAGAATCTGGCGTTTCCGCTGAAGAACCGCGGCGTGCCGAAGGCCGAGATCGACCGGCGGGTCGCCGAGATCGCCGACCTGCTCGATTTGACGCCGAACCTGAAGCGCAAGGCGACGCGGCTCACCGCCGACGCCAAGCAGAAAATCTCGCTCGGCCGCGGCCTGGTGCGCAGCGACGTCGCCGCGATCCTGTTCGACGAGCCGCTGACGGTGATCGATCCGCATCTGAAATGGGAGCTGCGTAGCAAGCTCAAGGCGCTGCACCGCGCGCTCGATCTGACGATGATCTACGTCACCCACGACCAGACCGAGGCGCTGACCTTTGCCGACACCGTGGTGGTGATGCACGACGGCCGCGTCGTGCAGAGCGGCACGCCGGAGGAACTGTTCGAGCGCCCCGCCCACACCTTTGTCGGCTACTTCATCGGTTCGCCCGGCATGAACATCGTGCCGGCCGAGGTGAAGGGCCGCGAGGCGCTGGTCGCCGGCCATCGCGTGCCGCTCGCGCGCAGCTACGACAAGCTGCCCGACGGCAAGATCGAGATCGGGGTGCGGCCGGAATTCGTCCACCTCACCGCCAAGGCACCCGGCCTGATGATGGGCCGCGTCGAACGCATCGACGATCTCGGCCGTATCCGTTTCGCGTCGGTGCGGGTCGGTGACGTCAAGATCGCCGCGCGGGTGCCGGATGGCTTCTCGCCGAGCGGGGATGAAGCGGCGCTGCGGTTCGAGCCGTCGCGCATTCACGTCTATGCCGACAGCGAAATCGTCGAAGGCAGCTCACTGGAGCAGGTCGCCTGATGGACAAGGTCGTCAACCAGAAAGCCTGGTTCCTGGTGCTGCCGGTGTTCGCCATCGTGGCGTTCTCGGCGATCCTGCCGCTGATGACGGTGGTGAACTATTCGGTGCAGGACACCTTCGGCAACAACCAGTTCTTCTGGAACGGGGTCGGCTGGTTCAAGGAACTGCTCGATCCGTCGACCGATCTCGGTGGCCGGTTCTTCGCCTCGCTGTGGCGCAATCTGGCGTTCTCGGCGATCATCCTGGCGATCGAGGTGCCGCTCGGCATCGTGGTGGCGCTGGCGATGCCGCGCCACGGCTGGTCGGTGGCGTTCTGTCTGGTGATCATGGCGCTGCCGCTGCTGATCCCGTGGAACGTGGTCGGCACCATCTGGCAGATCTTCGGCCGCCCCGACATCGGTCTGATGGGCTACACGCTCAATCATCTCGGCTTCAATTACAACTACGTGTCCAACGAGTTCGACGCCTGGGCCACGGTGGTGGTGATGGATGTCTGGCACTGGACCAGCCTGGTGGCGCTCTTATGCTACGCCGGCCTGAAGTCGATCCCGGACGCGTATTATCAGGCGGCCCAGATCGACGGCGCTTCGCGCTGGGCGGTGTTCAAGGCGATCCAGCTGCCGAAGATGCACCGCGTGCTGCTGATCGCCGTGCTGCTGCGGTTCATGGACAGCTTCATGATCTACACCGAGCCGTTCGTCGTCACCGGCGGTGGGCCGGGCAATTCGACCACCTTCATCTCGATCGAGCTGGTCAAGATCGCGCTCGGGCAGTTCGACCTCGGCAAGGCCGCGGCGCTGTCGATCGTCTACAACCTGATCATCATCATCGTGTGCTGGGTGTTCTACACCGTGATGACCAATGCGGGCGCCGAGCGCCAGCCGACCGAAGGGAACGCGTGATGCATTCGATCCCCGGCCGCCGCATCGTGATGGCGCTGTATCTGCTGTTCCTGATGCTGCCGATCTACTGGCTCGTCAATATGAGCTTCAAGACCAATGGCGAGATCGTCTCGACCATGACGCTGTGGCCGCACCAGCCGACGCTGGAGAACTACCGGACGATCTTCACCGATCCGAGCTGGTATTCGGGCTACATCAACTCGCTGCAATACGTCGTCATCAACACCGTGCTGTCGATCTCGTTCGCGCTGCCAGCGGCCTACGCGTTCTCGCGCTATCGCTTCCTCGGCGACAAGCATCTGTTCTTCTGGCTGTTGTCGAACCGCATGGCGCCGGCCGCTGTCTATGCGCTGCCGTTCTTCAATCTGTATTCGGCGCTGAACCTGTTCGATACGCCGTGGGCGGTGGCGCTGGCGCACTGCCTGTTCAACGTGCCGCTGGCGGTGTGGATCCTCGAAGGCTTCGTCTCCGGCGTGCCGAAGGAGATCGACGAGACCGCGTTCCTCGACGGCTACTCGTTCCCGCGGTTCTTCGTGAAGATCCTGATGCCGCTGATCGCCAGCGGCATCGGCGTCGCGGCGTTCTTCTGCTTCATGTTCTCCTGGGTCGAGCTGCTGCTGGCCCGCACCCTGACGTCGGTCAACGCCAAGCCGATCTCGGCGGTGATGACCCGCACCGTGTCGGCCGCCGGCATGGACTGGGGGCTGCTCGCCGCCGCCGGCGTGCTCACCATCATCCCGGGCGCCCTGGTGATCTGGTTCGTCCGCAACTACATCGCGCGCGGCTTCGCGCTCGGCCGGGTGTGAGGGAATGATGACGCGACCGCACCCCCATCGTCATTGCGAGCGAAGCGAAGCAATCCAGAGCGCAGTGCACGGAGCTGGATTGCTTCGTCGCTTCGCTCCTCGCAATGACGAACGTGACGGCTTCGCTCGCAATGACGGGGACGGGCTCTTCGCCTGCAACAATCGACGGGGAGGGCTCTGATCATGGACTCCTTCGCATGGATGGCGTGGACCTGGCCGACCGCGGCGTTCTTCGCCGCGCTGGCCGGCACGCTCGCGACCATGACCTGGCTCGCGGTGGTCGATCCCGAGGTCGAGCGCGTAGGTGTCTTGCGGATTCCGACGACGCGCGGCGACCGGTTGTTTCTGTCGCTGATCCTGGCCGCGGTGATTCATCTGGTCTGGATCGCGCTGGTCGGGACCGATCCGCTGCTGACGCTGCCGATCGGAGAAGGAGTCGAAGTGTCGAGCCTGTGGCTCGCCACGTTGCTGTCGCTGGTCTCAGCCGTTGCGATCTTCCGCACCGTCTGATCCCGGCGAACGAGGAACAGATCCGGGATCAACCTGGACCTGAATGATGTCGCTCAACGGAGGAAACGAACGATGATTGGACGAAAGCCCCACCTCAGCCGTTTGCGGCTGATGACGATGGTGAGCGCTGCGGCGCTGATCGCCACGTCGATGACGCTGTCGCCGGCGCGTGCCGCGGACGACGCGGTCCTGAAGAAGTGGATCGACGAGGAATTCCAGCCCTCGACGCTGTCCAAAGAAGACCAGATGAAGGAACTGCAGTGGTTCGCCAAGGCGGCCGAGCCGTTCAAGGGCATGGAGATCAACGTCGTCTCCGAGACGCTGACCACGCACGAATACGAAGCCAAGACGCTGGCCAAGGCGTTCAGCGAGATCACCGGCATCAAGCTGAAGCACGACCTGATCCAGGAAGGCGACGTCGTCGAGAAGCTGCAGACCCAGATGCAGTCCGGCAAGAACGTCTATGACGGCTGGATCAACGATAGCGACCTGATCGGCACGCACTTCCGCTACAACCAGACCATCGCGCTGTCGGACTACATGACCGGCGAGGGCAAGGACGTCACCGATCCGATGCTCGACGTCGCGGATTTCATCGGCACGTCGTTCACCACGGCGCCCGACAAGAAGATGTACCAGTTGCCGGACCAGCAGTTCGCCAACCTGTACTGGTTCCGCTACGACTGGTTCACCAATCCGGACTACAAGGCCAAGTTCAAGGCCAAATACGGCTACGACCTCGGCGTCCCGGTGAACTGGTCAGCCTATGAGGACATCGCCGAGTTCTTCACCAACGACATCAAGGAAATCAACGGCGTCAAAGTCTATGGTCACATGGACTACGGCAAGAAGGATCCGTCGCTCGGCTGGCGCTTCACCGACGCCTGGCTGTCGATGGCCGGCAACGGCGACAAGGGCCTGCCGAACGGTCTGCCGGTCGACGAATGGGGCATCCGCATGGAAGGCTGCCGTCCGGTCGGCTCGTCGATCGAGCGCGGCGGTGACACCAACGGTCCGGCCGCGGTGTATTCGATCGTCAAGTACCTCGACTGGATGAAGAAGTATGCGCCGCCGCAGGCGCAGGGCATGACGTTCTCGGAGTCGGGTCCGGTGCCGGCGCAGGGCAACGTCGCCCAGCAGATCTTCTGGTACACCGCCTTCACCGCCGACATGGTCAAGCCCGGCCTGCCGGTGATGAACGCCGACGGCACGCCGAAGTGGCGCATGGCGCCGTCGCCGCACGGCGCGTACTGGAAGGAAGGCATGAAGCTCGGCTATCAGGACGTGGGTTCTGCCACGCTCCTGAAGTCGACCCCGGCGGACCGCCGCAAGGCCGCCTGGCTGTATCTGCAGTTCATCACCTCCAAGACTGTCAGCTTGAAGAAGAGCCATGTCGGTCTCACCTTCATCCGTGAGAGCGACATCTGGGATAAATCGTTTACGGAACGTGCGCCGAAGCTCGGCGGCCTGATCGAGTTCTATCGCTCGCCGGCCCGCGTGCAGTGGTCGCCGACCGGCAACAACATCCCGGACTATCCGAAGCTGGCGCAGCTGTGGTGGCAGAACATCGGCGACGCGTCGTCCGGTGCCAAGACTCCGCAGCAGGCGATGGACTCGCTGGCGGCGGCGCAGGACTCGGTGCTCGAACGCCTCGAGAAGTCGAAGGTGCAGGGCGAATGCGGTCCGAAGCTGAACAAGAAGGAGACCGCCGAGTACTGGTACGCCAAGTCCGAGAAGGACGGCAACATCGCCCCCCAGCGCAAGCTGGCGAACGAGAAGCCGAAGGGTGAAACGATCGACTACGACACCCTGATCAAGTCCTGGCCGGCGACCCCGCCGAAGCGCGCGGAAGCCAAGTAAGCGGCTGCCGACGAACATCAGAAACGCGAAAGGCCGGGAGCAATCCCGGCCTTTTTGCTTTTGCATTGTCTTTCCATGTCATTCCGGGACGCTCGCGGAGCGAGCGAACCCGGAATCTCGACATTGTGGAAACGTCGGAAGGTGCAGAACATCTCGGGATTCCGGGTTCGCGAGCAGTGCTCGCGCCCCGGAATGACCGTGCGTGGGGCTGGGCGCTTACTGCGCTGCCTGCGCCGCCTCCAGCGTGGGATAGTCGGTGTAGCCCTTGGCGCCGCCGCCGTAGAAGGTCGACTTGTCGGGCTCGTTCAGCGGAGCATTCCGCTTCAGCCGCTCGACCAGGTCGGGGTTGGAGATGAACGGCTTGCCGAACGCGATCAGGTCGGCCGCACCTGCGTCGAGCTGCTTGTCGGCGAGCGCGAGGTCGTAGGCGTTATTGCCGATGTAGGTGCCGCTGAAGCGCTTGCGCAAAGATGCGTAGTCGAACGGCGCGATGTCGCGCGGGCCGCCGGTCGCGCCCTCGATGACGTGGATGTAGACCAGCTTCAGCTTGTTGAGCTCGTCGACGATGTAGTCGAACAGCGCCTGCGGATTGGAGTCCGAGACGTCGTTGGCCGGTGTCACCGGCGAAATCCGGATGCCGGTGCGCTCCGGTCCGATCTCCTTGGCCACCGCCGCGGCGACTTCGAGCATCAGCCGCGCGCGGTTCTGGATCGAACCGCCATATTCGTCGGTGCGCTTGTTGCTGCTGTCGCGGGCGAACTGGTCGAGCAGATAGCCGTTGGCGCCGTGGATCTCGACGCCGTCGAAGCCGGCCGCGATCGCATTGGCGGCAGCTTTCCGGAAGTCTTCGATGATGCCGGGGATTTCAGAGAGCTCAAGCGCGCGAGGCTCGGAGACGTCCGCGAACTGGCCGCCGACGAAGGTCTTGGTGTTGGCGCGGATCGCCGACGGCGCGACCGGAGCGCCGTGGTTCGGCTGCAGGTCGACATGCGAGATGCGGCCGACATGCCAGAGCTGGATGAAGATCTTGCCGCCGCGCTTATGCACCTCGCCGGTGACCTTGCGCCAGCCTTCGACCTGGGCCTGCGAGTAGATGCCGGGCGTGGCCTGATAGCCCTGGCCCTGCTGCGACACTTGGCTGGCCTCGGTAATCAGCAGGCCGGCGCTGGCGCGCTGGCCGTAATACTCCGCCGCCAGCGGGCTCGGGACGAGACCCTCGGGCACGGCGCGGTTGCGGGTCAGCGGCGCCATCACGACGCGATTGGCAAGGGTGATCGGGCCGAGCTTGTAAGGTTCGAAGAGCTTGGAAGTCGACATGGGGCCGTCCTGGACAGTTACGGATGTCAGGAACTTGGGGGGCGCCCCCCGAAACACAATGGCCCTGCCGAAAATAGATGCGTCCGCATGAAACTTTGAAGTGCGGTTTCGAAAATGCCGTTCTTAAGGGAAGAGAATTGCTGGAAACCACGCGGGTCGGGATGATTCCTGCCGGCCCGCAGTTCGGCGGCGGAGAGGCGCCGCCGAACTTGTTGTCGCGATCGCGCGTTCGGTGCGCGTCCGTTAAGCGGCCGCAACCGTGCGGCGCTGGCGGCGGAAGAACCAGAACACGATCGGGCCGACGAACAGCGTGCCGAACGCCGGCAGCGCCGCGACCCGCAGCATCGCGGTGGCGTCGAGCACTTCGCCGCCGATGCCGGCCTTGCCGAGCACGAAGGCGGCAACCAGCGTGATAAACGGCCCGACCACCATCGAAGCGGCACCGGCCGCCTGGCAGTACAATTTGCCTTCCGGCGCGGAGGCGGCCAGCACGCGCGCCACCACGGCGGTGGCGACGAAGGCGATTGCGGTAAGGACCAAGAGCAGCATCATTCCAACTTCCTGTTTGGTCGGACGCTCCCCTGCCGCAGCGTGAAGATGGTGCTGGAGTAGGGAGAATGTCCTAGGTCGACAAAGGCGCGGACTATGGGAGGGCGCCTGTTCAGCGGCAACAGGATACTTTGTGCGCTGCAAACGATGTTGATCGAGCGCAGAAACTGCTTCTTATTTTACCATCGCGGGTGCTTGCCCAAGAGGTATCGAATGACGCGAACAGGCAGTTTAATACCGAATCCTGCACCCAGGCGCTGAGTGACGGCGCTGCTATCAACCTGTGGGAGGTGCGAGGCGGCACTAAAAAGCCCAAGGCTGGAATCGTTCGAAACGATCCGGCCGAATGGGTCGCTCCTACGACTTTCGTCGAGTTAATCGGCGGCCCTCGGCGTCCCGCGCAATCGGCCGACGATTCCGGTCGGGAAGAAGTACACGCTGGCGACGAACAATAGCCCGAGCCACAGCAGCCAGCGGTCGGGATGCAGCAGGTTCGGCAGCAGCGGCAGCCCGGCATCTGCGGCCGCTGTCGAGGCCGCGCCCATCAGCGTCTGCAGATAGTTCTGCGCCAGGATGAAGATGGTGGCGCCGATGATCGCGCCGTAGATCGTGCCCATGCCGCCGATCACCACCATCAAGAGAATGTCCAGCATGATCGAGAACGACAGCGACGTGTCCGGCCCGGCATAGCGCAGCCACATCGCATTGAGCACGCCGGCTGCGGCGGCAACCAGCGCTGCGAGCACGTTGGCGTAAGTCAGGTGAAACACGGTGCGATAGCCCAGTGCCTCGGCGCGGAAGCGGTTCTCGCGGACGGCCTGCAGCACGCGGCCGAACGGCGAGTTCACTACCCGCAGCAGCGCCAGGATCATGCCGGCGCAGCCGACCAGGATGATGTAATAGGTCAGGATGCGGCCGTTGATGCGCACGCCGAAGAAGTCTTTGACGAACACCGTGCCGGGGCGCAGCAACTCCGGCAGGCTGAAGCTGCGGCCGTCTTCGCCGCCGGTCAGCCACGACAGCTGCGACGCCAGCACCAGGAAGGCGGACGCCACCGCCAGCGTGATCATCGCAAAGAAGATCGCCTCGACCCGCAGCGAGAACAGCCCGATGACGAGCGCTAGCAGCGCGGCGAGCGGCAGGCCGATGACGATGCCGGCGCCGACCGCCGCCCAGCTCGGGCCCATGCCGTAGAGCGCGATCGCCACCGCGTAGGAGCCGATGCCGTAGAACATGGTGTGGGCGAACGACACCGTGCCGGTGTAGCCGAGCAGCAGGTCATAGGACGCCACCAGCGCCGCGAAGATGCAGATCTTGGCGGCGACGTTGAGTGGCTTGGCGCCGGGAAACACGAACGGGGTGATCGCCAGCATCACCACGATCGCGATCAGCAGCAGCGACAGCACCCGGCTGCGCGGCGGATCGCCGGACAGGATCATCATCGACTTGTCACCGCATAGAGTCCGCGTGGCCGCCACATCAGGACCGCGACCATCAGCAGAATGTTGGAGACCAGCGCCAGCTTCGGCACCAGGAAGCCGCCGTAATTGGCGACCATCGCCACCAGCAGCGCGCCGATGAAGCAGCCGCCGACCGAGCCGAGCCCGCCGATGATCACCACGATGAAGATCAGCACGGTCAGCTCGTTGCCCATCGAGGCGTGGACCTGCTCGCGGTACAGCGCCCACATCACGCCGCCGAGCCCGGCCAGCGCCGAGCCGACCATGAACACGCCGAGGAACAGCCGCTTGACGTGATAGCCGAGCGCTTCGACCATCTCGCGGTTCTCGACGCCGGCGCGGATCAGCAGGCCGATCTTGGTGCGGTTCAGCGTCAGCTGGATGCCGACGAACACCACGAGGCCGACCAGCATCACCAGTAGGCGATATTTGGCGATGGCGATGTCGCCGATGATGAACGAGCCGCGCAGCGACGTCGGCAGCGGCAGCGGGATGATCTGCGGCCCCCACAGCGCATACAGCGCCTGCTCGGCGACGATCAGCCCGCCGGTGGTCATCAGGATCTGCTTCAGATGCTGGCCATACACCGGCAGGATCAGCACCCGCTCGACCACCACGCCGAGCGCGCCGGACACCGCCATCGCGGCTAGCACTGCCGGCACCAGCACGGCGAGATTGGTCAGCAGCGAATCCGCGCCCGACATCGCCGCCAGCGGCAGCAGCACCAGCGTCGCCACATAGGCGCCGACGGCGATGAAAGCGCCATGGCCGAAATTCAGTACGTCCATCAGCCCGAACACCAGCGTCAGGCCAGACGCCATGATGAAGATCATCATGCCCATTGCCAGGCTGGCGACCGTCAGCGTCACCCAGGAGGAGAACGAGCCGACCAGCGGCAGCATCAGCAGCGCCAGGATCGCCGGCAACAGCACCGGCAGCAGATCTCGCTTGGCTTGCGGCAGCGGATCGGAGGTGGAGGGCGCGGGGACGTCGGTCATGATGAGTATCCGTCGTCATTGCGAGGAGCGAAGCGACGAAGCAATCCGGCCTCCCGCACGGGGCTCCTGGATTGCTTCGCTGCGCTCGCAATGACGGAGAGAGTCGTCGTCACGTTCACTGATGCGCCTCCAGGCTGAGGCCGAGCAGGCGCTCCTGCAGCGGCACGTCGGCGGCGAGCTCGGCCATGGCGCCGCGATGCACGATGCCGCCATTGTCCATCACCACCACGCTGTCGCCGATCTGTTGGGCGACGTGGAAGTTCTGCTCGACCAGCAAAATGGTCGCGCCGGTGCGCTTGAGTTCGGCGAAGCAGTCGATCAGTGCGCCGATGATTGCCGGCGCCAGCCCCTTGGTCGGCTCATCGATCAGCAGCAATTGCCGCGGTTCGATCACCGCGCGCGCGATCGACAGCATCTGCTTCTGTCCGCCGGACAGCGAGCCGGCGCGCGACAGCCAGAATTTTCGTAAGGCCGGAAAGAAGCCGAAGATCCAGTCGAGGCGCCCAACGTCCATCTCGCCGTCGCGCGCCGCCAGGATCAGGTTTTCCTTCACGGTGAGATCGGAGAACACCGCCATCGTCTCCGGCACGTAGCCGACGCCGAGCCGCGCGATGTCCGGGGTCGCCATCGCTTCGATGCGCCGGCCGCCAAGGGTGATCGCGCCGCGCGACGCCGGCCACAGCCCCATGATGGTGCGCAGCGTCGTGGTCTTGCCGGCCCCGTTGCGGCCGAGCAGCATCGTGGTCTGTCCCTCCGTCACCACGAAGTCGACGCCCTGCAGGATGTGATAGCGCCCGATATTGGTGTGCACGCCTTCGAGTGTGAGGAGGTTGGTCATGCTTCCCTCCCTCCCCAACGAGGCGCCTCTGCTCCCCTCCCCCT
>NZ_JAZDRK010000031.1:3143-38401 GCF_047501505.1 Rhodopseudomonas sp. G2_2311 | reverse complement strand
GGGTCGGGGGTGGGGGGCCACAACGGGACGCCATCCTTGGGGCACCCTCACCCCAACCCTCTCCCGCAGGCGGGAGAGGGAGCGCGTCGGCGTGCGGGGAGGGGGTGTGACCAACATCGCAGAAGCTGGCGTCACCAACATCGAAGCATTCGACATCTTCACCATCACGCTCACGCCGCACTCTTCCCCGGTGCAATGCCCAGATACGCCTCCTGCACGATCGGCGAAGCGATCACCTCGGCTGGCTTGCCGTCGGCAACGAGTTTGCCGTGGTGGAGGACGATGATGCGGTCGGCCAGGGAGCGGACGACGTCCATCTTGTGTTCGACCAAGAGGATGATCTTGGACGGATCGGTCTTCAGCCGTGCGATCAGATCGAGTACCACCGGCACTTCGTCGACGCTCATGCCGGCGGTTGGTTCGTCGAACATGTAGACCTTCGGCTCCAGCGCCATCATCAGCGCGACTTCGAGCTTGCGCTGGTCGCCGTGCGACAGCGCGGTGGCGGCGACATTGCGGCGGGCGCCCAGCGCAACACTGTCGAGGATGGCGTCGGCGCGGTCGATCAGGTCGCGCCGCGTCCGCCACGGCCGCAGCATGTCGTAATGCGTGCCGCTATGCGCCTGCACGGCGAGGCGAACGTTCTCTTCGACCGACAGATTGGGAAACAGATTGGTGAGCTGAAACGCGCGGCCGAGCCCGGCGCGGGTGCGCAGCGGCGCGGTCATCCTGGTGATGTCCGCGCCGTCGAACAGGATGCGGCCGCCGCTCGGGCGGAGCTGGCCGGAGATCAGGTTGAAATACGTCGTCTTGCCGGCGCCGTTCGGGCCGACGATCGCGGTCAGCTCACCGGGGCGAAACGCACAACTCACCGCATCGACCGCCACATGGCCGCCGAACCGAATGGTGAGGGATTGGGTCTCTAGGGTGGTCATGAGGTGTGATCGCCTACGCGTCGCAGCTTTAAAGTTCGTCATTCCGGGATGCGCCCCTTGGGGCGCAGGCCCGGAATCCATACTCCCGTCGGTGGTTATGGATTCCGGGCTCGCGCTACGCGCGCCCCGGAATGACAAACGTAAGGTTGGGCAATTACTTCTTATTCCGGATCGGGATGTCCATCTCCTCGATCTTCAATTCGCGCACCGGCTCCAGCACCGCCCAGGCGACGGCCGGGTCGACCTTGACCTTGAAGTGATACATGCTCTGCAGTGCCTGGTGGTCTTCCTTGCGGAACATCATCTTCCCCTTGGGTGTGTCGAACTCCATGCCCTCCATCGCGGCGATCAGCTTCTCGGTGTCGGTCGACTTCGCCTTCTGAACGGCGGTGACCACCGCCATCGCGGCCGAGAAGCCGCCGGCGGTGAAGAAGTCCGGCGGCGCGTTGAAGCGCTTCTGGTGCTCGGTGACCAGCCACTCGTTGATCGGGTTCTTGGGAATGTCGTAGTAGTAATAGGTCGCGCCTTCCATGCCGGGCAGGCGCTTATAGGCGGCGAGCGCAGGCAGGATGTTGCCGCCGGTCGACAGCTCGATGCCGTAGCGCTTCGGGTCCATGTCCTGCAGCTTGGTGAGCGGATCGCCGCCGCCGGCCCAAATCACCCAGATGATTTTCTTGCCCGGCTTGTCTTTGAGCGCATCGAACAGCCGCTGGCCGACCGCGGTGAAGTCGGTGGTGGTGGTCGGCACATATTCTTCGGCGGCCAGCGTCGCGCCGGTCTTGGCCAGCGCTTCCTTGAAGGCGGCGACGCCGTCGCGGCCGAACGCGTAGTCCTGCGCCAGGGTGGCGATGGTGACACCCTGCTTGCCGATCGCGACCGCGTTGGAGATCGCGTCCTGCGACGAGTTACGGCCGGTGCGGAAGATGTAGCGGTTCCACTTCTCGCCGGTGATTTGGTCGGCCACGGCGGGCTCGACGATCAGGATCTTCTTGTTTTCTTCGGCGACCGGCAGGTCGGCGAGCGCTGCTGCCGACGACGAGGTGCCGATCGCGATGTCGGCTCCGTCATCCTGATAGGCTTCGGCGAGAGCGGCTTTGGAGAGATCCGGCTTGCTCTGATCGTCCTTGGTGATCACTACGATCTTGCGGCCGTCGAGCGTCATCGTGCCCTTGGTGGCGTATTCCAGCCCCATCATCAGGCCGGTTTCGGTCTGCTTGGCGTAGGCTTCGAGCGGGCCGGTCTTGCCGTAGATCAGCGCGATCTTGAGGTCATCGGCGGCATGGACCGCGGTGGTAGCCAGCGCGACAGCCGTGGCTGTCATAATCAACAGATGACGCACGTCGTTTCCTCCAGAGTGTTATTGCGTCGCACCCTAGAGCAAGTCGGCGGAATTTGAAAAGCCGCGGGACGGATTTTTCGGTTATTGCGGCAGTGGCGCGGCTGGGCGGGCGCGCTTGGCGCGCCGCGGCTCCGTCGGTTGCATCGGGTCTGCGGAAGCCGAAGGCGCCGGCGCCGCGCTGCCGCCCATCCGGGTGAGCAGTTCGGCGGTCGGCCAGGAATCCGCCGGCAGGCCGTACTTGATCTGCATCGCCTTCACTGCGCTGCGGGTCTGCTGACCGAGCACGCCGTCGACCTTGCCGACGTCGAAGCCGGCACGCACCAGCAGCTGCTGCAGCTGTTTCATCTCATTGAACGACAGTTGAGCCACCGCGGCGCGCGGCTTCTGCATTGGTCCGGCGCCGGCGATCCGGGTGGCGAGATAGGCCGCAGTGGTCGAATAGATCAGCGAGTTGTTCCACTCGGTGTAGGCGGCGAAGTTCGCGTAAGCCAGGAACGCCGGACCGTGACGCCCCATCGGCAGCAGCAGCGATGCCGGCAGCGCGTCGTTCGACAGCGGCCGTCCGTCCGCCGCGGTCACGCCCCACTGCGTCCATTGCGAGCGCGGATGCTTCACGGTGAGATCCGCCTGATCCCACGGCAGGTTCTCCGGCACCCGGACCTCCTGCAGCCACGGCTCGCCGCGCCGCCACTTCAGCCCGGTGGCGATGTAGTTGGCGGTCGAGCCGATCACGTCGGGCGCGCTGTGCAGCAGGTCACGGTGGCCGTCGCCGTCATAGTCGACCGCGTAGTCGAAATAGTGCCGCGGCAGGAATTGGGTCTGGCCGAGCTCTCCGGCCCAGGAGCCGATCATCTCGCCCGGCGACAGGTCGCCGCGGTCGATGATCTTCAGCGCCGCGATGGTCTCGTCCTGGAACATCTCGGAGCGGCGGCAGTCATAGGCCAGCGACACCAGCGAGCGCAGCGTCGGCAGATTGCCCTGCACCGCGCCGAAATCGCTCTCCAGCGCCCAGAACGCGGCGATCACCGCCGGCGGCACGCCGTATTCCTTTTCGGCCCGCGCGAACGCGTTCGCGTATTGCCTGATCAATTGTTGGCCTTTGACGCGCCGTCCTTCGGAAGCCATCCGCCCGGCGAACACCGTGAAGATCTGCCCGAACACCCGCTGCCCGCGATCGCGATTGACGATGCCCTGATCGTACACGAGATACGGCGAAGCCTCCGCGACCGCCCGCTGTGACACCCCGGCCGCCATCGCTTTCTGCTTCAGCCCGGCGAGAAACTGATCGAAGTTCTGCCCGCCATGGCACGACGCGCCGCGCTGGGCGAGGGCGGGCGAGGCACTGAGGGAGGCGGCCGCCGCGATAGCTACAACCGCCGCCATCGCGCCAACGGATGTCCGCAGGTGTCTCGCCGTCGCCTTCAGCCGCAGCATCGCCTTCTCCCCAAACGTCATCGCCGGGCTCGACCCGGCGATCCATCAAATCAGGCGAGGAGTCTTGGCGGGATGGATTGCCGGGTCAAGCCCGGCAAGGACGGGCGGTGCGGGCCCTCGTCGGTGCGGCCAACGTCTCTCTCCGTCATTGCGAGGAGCGTAGCGACGAAGCAATCCAGCCCAGTGCTCGGAGCTGGATTGCTTCGCTTCGCTCGCAATGACGGGGAGAGTCGTGTCTGCAAAACGGGCGAATAACGAAAGAGCGCGCCTCACAACTCCCGCGCATTACTAAACGCAAAGCTGCTCGCCCGTCGCGTGTTCTCGTCGAGGATCAGTGTCCTGGTGATCGGTGGCTCCGCTCTCTGCGAACAATGCTCTCGTTCGCAGAGGCGGCAGTTGACGCCGATCGGGGTGCCTTCGGCTTTCTCCAGATCCATGCCGGCGGCGTAGATCAGTTTCGAGGCGTGGCGGATTTCGCAGCCCAAACCGATCGCGAAGCGCGGCTGCGGCTGCGGGTGCGGCGCGATCGGGCGGCGGACCATTTGGGCGATCGAGAAGTAACGGCTGCCGTCGGGCAGTTCGATCACCTGCTTGAGCAGCCGGTCCGGCGTATCGAAGGTCGAGTGCACGTTCCACAGCGGGCAGGTGCCGCCGAACTTCGAGAACGGGAAGGTGCCGGAGGAGAACCGCTTGGAGACGTTGCCGGCGTTGTCAACCCGCAGCATGAAGAACGGCACGCCGCGGGCGTTCGGCCGCTGCAGCGTGGTGAGGCGGTGGCAGACCTGTTCGAAGCCGGCGTTGAAGCGCTGCGCCAGCACGTTGACGTCGTAGGAGAGTTGCTCGGCGGCGGCGTGGAATGCCGCATAGGGCATCATCACCGCGGCGGCGAAGTAATTGCCGAGCGTGATCCGATACAGCCGCCGCGCCTGATCCTCGAGCCCGCCGGCGCGGTGCACGATCGCGTCCATGATGCCGCCGTGCTCGGTCAGCCCAGTCTGGAACGCGACCTGGAAGGCGCGGCCGGGGCCGTCGATCAGTTCGGAGATCAAGAGTTGCCGGCGATGGCGGTCGAACCGTCGCAGCGTTTCGCGCATCACGTCGACCGGCATGATCCGCGTGGTGATCGAATGCCGCTCGCGCAGCCGGTCAGTCAGCGCGCCGAACATCTCCTGCGAACCGATATTGAGCTCGTCGCGCACCGCTTCGGCGGCCTGCTCGAGCTCGGGGAAGTAGTTGCGGTTGGCTTCGATCAGGTCGCGGATCCGCTCGATCGGGTTGGCCTCGTAACGGATCTGTTCGCGGTCGGCCATCTGGGCTGCCACCATGGTCTCGCCGCGGCGCGCCTCGGTATAGGCGGCGTACAGCCGCTGCAGCGAATGGGTGACGCCGGGGCAAAGCTCGGCCAAGTCGCGCAGCTCCTGCTTCGGCAGGTCGATCTGCCGGAACAGGGGGTCGGAGAAGATCTCGTTGAGCTCGGCGAAGAACCGGTCCTCGTCGGCGGTGGCCAGGTCCCGGAGGTCGAGGTCATAGGTCTCGGCCAGCCGCAGCAGGATCTGGGCGGTCACCGGGCGCTGGTTGCGCTCAATCAGGTTGACGTAGCTCGGAGAAATGCCCAAACCTTCGGCGATCTGGGTTTGCGACAGCCCGAGCTGCTGCCGGATACGGCGGAAGCGGGGGCCCACGAACAGTTTTTTACCGGAATCGCCGGCCATTACAGGGTCCTTTCAGATTCCGCTCCAGATATCGCGTTTTACAAAATTTACAAAATAACAAATGTTACATGTACTGAAGTTACATGACATCACCATTCGTTCGCAAGAGGTCTGTACGTCTTCTGTCATCTCGCGTTTATCTCTCGGCACGTTTCAAGGCGCGATTGTCACGAATGTCGCGCTGCGAATTATTCGTACCGAAGGGATCATGTCATGAACTTCCAGCCACGCGGCATCAGCGCCATCCACGCTCCGAGCTCCTACAAGAGCGAGATCGAAGCGGCCGAAGCTCTCCTCAAGGACAAGCCGACCTGGAATGGCGTCACCGCCGAGGCCGTGGCTCGGATGCGCCTGCAGAACCGCTTCAAGACCGGTCTGGACATCGCCCGCTACACCGCGGCGCAGATGCGTGCCGACATGGCGGCGTATGACGCCGACCCGACCAAGTACACCCAGTCGCTGGGGTGCTGGCACGGCTTCATCGCGCAGCAGAAGCTGATCTCGATCAAGAAGCACAATGGCGGCAAGACCGATCGCCGTTACATCTACCTGTCGGGCTGGATGATCGCGGCGCTGCGCTCGGAATTCGGCCCGCTGCCCGACCAGTCGATGCACGAGAAGACCTCGGTGCCGGCGTTGATCGAAGAGATCTACACCTTCCTGCGCCAGGCGGATTCGCGCGAGCTCAACGATCTGTTCCGCCAGCTCGACAAGGCCCGTGAGGCCGGCGACAAGGCCAAGGAAACCGCGATCATCGACCAGATCGACAATTTCCAGACCCACGTCGTGCCGATCATCGCCGACATCGACGCCGGCTTCGGCAACGCCGAGGCGACCTATCTGCTCGCCAAGAAGATGATCGAAGCGGGCGCCTGCGCGCTGCAGATCGAGAACCAGGTCTCGGACGAGAAGCAGTGCGGCCACCAGGACGGCAAGGTCACCGTGCCGCACGATGTGTTCATCGCCAAGGTCCGCGCGATCCGTCACGCGTTCCTCGAGATGGGCGTGGAAGACGGCATCATCGTCACCCGCACCGACTCGCTCGGCGCCGGCCTGACCCAGCAGATCGCTGTCAGCCACCAGCCGGGTGACATCGGCGACCAGTACAACAGCTTCCTGGATTGCGAAGAAGTCGATGCCAGCAAGATCGGCAACGGCGACGTCATCATCAGCCGCAACGGCAAGCTGCTGCGCCCGAAGCGTCTGCCGAGCAACCTGTACCAGTTCCGTCCGGGCACCGGTGCGGACCGCTGCGTGCTGGACTGCATTACCTCGCTGCAGAACGGCGCCGACCTGCTGTGGATCGAAACCGAGAAGCCGCATATCGAGCAGATCGCCTCGATGGTCGATCGGATCCGCGAAGTCGTGCCGAACGCCAAGCTGGCCTACAACAACTCGCCGTCGTTCAACTGGACGCTCAACTTCCGCTGGCAGGTTTATGATGCCTGGAAGGAAGAGGGCAAGGACGTCAGCAAGTACAACCGCGCCGAGCTGATGAAGGCCGAATACGACGAAACCCCGCTGGCGATCGAAGCCGACGCCCGCATCCGCACCTTCCAGGCGGATTCGGCCAAGCGCGCCGGCATCTTCCACCACCTGATCACGCTGCCGACCTACCACACGGCTGCGCTGTCGACCGACAATCTGGCTCGCGAATATTTCGGCGACCAGGGCATGCTGGGTTATGTTAAGAATGTGCAGCGCCAGGAAATCCGTCAGGGCATCGCCTGTGTGAAGCACCAGAACATGGCCGGCTCGGACATCGGCGACGATCACAAGGAATACTTCGCCGGCGACGCGGCTCTGAAGGCCGGCGGCGAACACAACACGATGAACCAGTTCAGCTAAACGGAAAGAAGCAGGAGAAGGACCATGACAGCGGGCAGCAACTTCTGGGTGATCGGTGGCGAGTTCGGTTCGATGAACTTCCACAAGCTCGTCGAAGGGTCGGCCCAGGTGAAGGGTCCCTTCAAGACGCGCAAGGAGGCCGAAGAGGCCTGGAAGGTCCTTTCCGAAGAGAACCGCCATCGCGCAGGCGTTCGGTTCTCGATCGTGGAAGAGCCGAACCGGGCCGTCACCCCGGCCTGATGCGCTCCTGAGCCGCGGCGGCGCACGCGCCGCCCGGCGAGCTGACGAGATAGAAGACGTCCAAGGACTTTGGCGGTCCTGTCGGGGCAACCCGGCAGGGCCGCCATCGTCGTTTTGGAGCACTTCAAGCCGGATGCGGGAAAGACCTTCAAAGCGCCGTGGATGAGCCAACTGGTTGATCCGCAAACGGCTTTCGCGGCCTAAGGGTTACTGATAGGTTAATCGGCGGCGGGCTCAGGCAGGCACGAGGCTGAAGTCGAGAATGGCGGACGCTCAGAACTCCGTAAGCACGGCGGCGAGGCCGATGCGGCTGAAGGATGCGTTGCGGCAGGCCCGGATCGAGGCCGCCGACCGCACCGGTGTGGTCGTCGACCTGCGCGACGCCGAAATCGCCCGCCTCGAAATCCTCAATGACGCGCTCGACCCGCTGTTCGCCGAGATTCCGGGCGGGGTCGAGCTGTTCGATCGCGGCATCAGCCAGGGCGACACCCCGCGGCTGTGGATCGACGTCGTCGCCCATGTGGTGATGGGCCGGGACAAGCGGATGTACCGCTTCGTTCAGGACACCGCCTACGGCCGGATCGTGCTGGCCGAATCCCACGAGGCGGCCAAGATCGCGGACGCGGTGACGAGCTATGTGGCCCGCCGGCTGGTCGAGCGCGAGCGGGCGCTGTCGTTGCCGCCGGTCCAAGCCGCTCCGCCGCTCCCGGCTCCGCCGCGCCGCAATGGGCTGTGGACCTTCGTGCTCGGCTTCATCGCCGGCGCCCTGGCGCTGTTCGCGCTCGCACTGTTCGCGGCGCTGCGGATTTCCTGACGCTGCGCGGCGTCAATGGCACCGCATCCCCCGGTCAATACCAACTCCCGCCTCCCTCCGTCATTGCGAGGAGTGAAGCGACGAAGCAATCCAGCCTCATGCACGGGGCTGGATTGCTTCGCTTCGCTCGCAATGATGGGGAGAGCTGGAGCGACACGGCTACAGCCACTCCGGCGGCCGCAAATCCTCGATCAGCTCGCTGGCCTGGAAGCCGCGGATGCGGTGTTCGCAGCGCCAGCCGTCATTGCTTTCGCTGATCTTGAACAGATTGTAGGCCGCCGACGGGCGGTGGCGATCGTTCATCGCCGACGCCGATGGCACGCCGACCACCGGAATCGCGCCGAACGGCGTGTCGATCCGGACCGTGGCGTGGACGTGATCATGGCCGTGCAGCACCAGATCGACCGGGTGCCGTTGCAGCAGCGCGATCAGCTCGGCGGCATCGGTCAGCCGCTTGTGCCGCGACCGCGACTGCAGCGGATGATGGATCAGCAGCACCTTGAACACGCGCTCGCCGGCAAGACCCTGCAGCAGCGCTTCCAGCGCCGCACGCTGGGGTGCGCCGAGCCAGCCGGTGGCGCGCAGCGGCGCGGTCGGCACCGCGCTGGACACCCCGATGATCGCGATCGCCTCGCGCCGGCGTAGATATGGAAAGCCTGGGCTAGCGCCGTCGCCGCTGATGTAGTCGGGAAACGTTTCGGCGAAGCGGTGCGCGGTGGAGCGGACGTAGGCGTCGTGATTGCCCGGCACCAGGCTGACGCGGTCGGCCGGGCCGACGCTCTCCAGCCATTGCCGCGCTGGGGCGAATTCGTTGACGAGAGCGATATTGACGAGGTCGCCGGTGACCGCGATGTGGTCCGGCTGCTGCGCCTGTAGGTCGGCGACCAGCGTATCGAGGATGTCGCGGCGGTGGATCAGATGGCGGTTGCGCCGCCAGTTCAGGTAGCCGAGCGCGCGCTTGGAGGCGAGGTGGCGCAGGCTGGTCTTCGGCGGCAGCGGCAGATGCGGGTCGGACAGATGCGCCAGAGTGAATACGGTCATCGCCCGATCCTGTCGCGACGCCGCGCGCTTGCGAGCCGGTCGCGAACTGCCGCCTGTGAAAACCTCTGCGGTTTTGGCAAGTTGGCCGGATCGGCGCAAGCCTCGGCTGCGCCTTGGCGCGAGGGCCACCGGCGGTGACCGCTGTTCAGAATCTGCGTTTGAAATTCGAACCGGTCCTGACCCGGATGTTTCATCTGTACTGGCGGTTCGCCCGCGGCATGACGCTGGGCGCGCGCGGCGTGGTGCTCGACCCGCAGGACCGGGTGTTCCTGATCCAGCACTCTTATGTCGGCGGCTGGCATCTGCCGGGCGGCGGGGTCGAGGTCGGCGAGAGCTTCGTCGATGCGCTGACCCGCGAGCTGATGGAGGAGGGCCGCATCGCGCTGACCGGGGCGCCGGCGCTGCACGGCATCTTCTTCAACAGCCACGTCTCGCCGCGCGACCACGTCGCCGTCTATGTGGTGCGTCAATACCAACAAGATCGGCCGCCGGAGCCGAACCACGAAATCATCGCCAGCGGCTTCTTCGCCGCCGACGCGCTGCCGGCCGAAACGACGCACGGGACCCGGCTGCGGATCGCCGAAGTGCTCGAGGGCCGACCGCCGATCGCGACTTGGCGGTAAAATTGCCAAAGCGCTGGGCGTCGGCCCCAACTTGACCATCCGGGTTCCCTCGTGTTGCTGGTCACGCGCGACCACAGAGATGGCCCATTTCGTGACTATCGGTGCGGCTGAAGCATTTTGCGCTGGGATCGCAGGGCGCCGGAGACGGTGGAGCCCAAGTGGACGATTCGTCCCGATTCCACGCCCGTCCGTTCAAGAGGAGCGATTTTGACGTCATCTGCACGCGCGTTGTTTCGAGCCCTGATCCTCGTCGCGACCATGACCCTTGTGGTCGCGAGTTCTGCCTTCGCCCAGATCCCCGGCACCAACGGCAATGGTGCGGCACCCGCGCAACCCGCGGCGCCGACCGACCCGCTTGGCCGCGAGACGCCGGCCGGCATGGTGGCAGGCTTCATCGCCGCCGCGGCGGAGCAGAACTACGAACGCGCCGCGATGTATCTCGACCTCAGCCAGGAGAAAGACGCCTGGGGCCCGAGCGTCGCACAGCAGCTTCAGCGCATCCTCGACCGCGGCGGCGTGGTGTATTCGCGGCTGCGGCTGAGCACCGAACCGCAGGGCGACCAGGACGACAGCCTGCCGCCCGAGCAAGAGAAGTTCGGCATGGTGCGCACCGACCACGGCACGGTCGACCTGATCGCGCAGCGCGTCGATGGCAAGGATGGCGTCAAGATCTGGCTGGTCTCCGCCCGCACGGTGGCCGAACTGCCGGAGCTGTCGCGCACGGTGGTGTCGAGCTCGGTCGACAAGCTGCTGCCCTATGCGCTGCGCGACGAATATCGCTTCGCCGGTGTGCCGATCGGCCACTGGATCGCGGTGGTCGTGCTCGCGTTCGTGTGCTTCGGCGCGGTCTGGCTGATCACCGGCGCAATCGGATTCATCATCCTCAAATTGCGTCGCTCGACCGGCGACTCGCGGATCAGACGTGTGCTGGAAGCCTCGGCGCTGCCGGTGCGGCTGTTGCTGACCGCCTGGGCGCTGCGGATCGCGATGTCACTCGCCGGCGTCGCCATCGTGGCGCGGCAGCATTTGTCCGGCGCCATCGAACTGCTCGGCTGGGTCGCGCTGTCGTGGATCATTTGGCGTGTCGTGGATTCGCTGGCGGCGTTCGCGATCGATCGCATGACGTTGCGCGGCCGGCTGTCGATGCTGTCGGCGGTCACTTTCATCCGCCGCAGCGTCAAGTTCGTCATCATCGCGTTTGCGATCATCGTCGGGTTCAACGCCCTCGGCTACAACGTCACCGCCGGCCTCGCCGCCCTCGGTATCGGCGGTATCGCGATCGCTCTGGGCGCGCAGAAGACGATCGAACATCTGGTCGGCAGCCTGACGCTGGTCACCGACCAGCCGATGCGGGTCGGCGATTTCTGCAAGTTCGGCGACACCTCCGGCACCATCGAGGACATCGGGATGCGCTCGACCCGCATCCGCACCCTCGATCGCACCGTGGTGACGGTGCCGAACGGCGCGCTGGCGGCGCTGCAGATCGAGAATTTCAGCCGCCGCGACAAGTTCTGGTTTCACCCGATTCTGGAGCTGCGTTACGAGACCTCCGCCGAGCAGATCCGGACGCTGCTGGCTTCGCTGCGGGAGATGCTGCTCGACCATCCGGACGTCGACAACGATCCGGCCCGGGTGCGGCTGATCGGGCTGGCGCCGGCCGCCCTCAAGGTCGAGATCTTCGCCTATGTGCATGCGGTGGATGGCGACACCTTCCTGGAAGTGCAGGAAGATCTGATGCTGAAAATCCTGGAGCTGGTCGAGGCGGCCGGCACGGGCTTCGCCGCCGGCTCGCAGACGGTCTATGTGGCGCGCGCCAAGGGGGCTGCCCAGCGGCAGGCCAGCGATGAAGATGCGCTGGGCACCGGATCGGACGGTGCCAAGGTGAGGGGCGGGGTCCCCGAGCGGGTTTAGCCTGGCAATGGACCTGATGCGGAGGCGGTGCTATCTCGCCTCCGCCATGTCCGATCTGAAACTCACCATTCTGCCCGAATCCCCGAACGACGCGCAGGCCATTGAGCGGCTGCACGAGCGTACCTTCGGGCCCGGTCGCTTCGTGCTCAGCGCCTATCGGCTGCGCGAGCATGTCGATCATCTCCCGGAGCTGTCGTTCACCGCCTGGATCGGCACGCTGCTGGTCGGCTCGGTGCGGCAGTTGCCGATCCTGGTCGGCGATACACCGGCGCTGCTGCTGGGGCCGCTGACGGTGGAGCCGCCATTCCGGTCGCGCGGCGTCGGCCGGCTGCTGCTCGACCGCGCGATCTCGGATGCGCGCGCCCAGGGCCACAAGCTGATCGTGCTGGTCGGCGACGAGCCGTATTACAGCCGGGTCGGCTTCAAGCGGATTTCGAAAGGCCGCGTCACCATGCCCGGCCCGGTCGATGCGGCCCGCCTGCTGGTGCTCGAACTCGCCGAGGGCGCGTTCGAAGGCGTCGGCGGCGCGATCCGCCCGGATTGGAGCAAGGCGCGCTGACGCGCCTTGCTGTGGGGCGGCTTCAAAACTTCTGCGCCACGCCGACATAGAAGCCGCGCCGCGGACCGTATTGCGGCGCGAACACGCCGATCCCCGAGCCGTCGCGGATTTCGTACACGCTGTCGAACAGGTTGACGACGTCGAACCGCACCGTGGTCGGCCTGGTGGCGCTCACCAGATAGAAGTCGTGCGACACGCCGAGATTGACCTGGGTGTAGGACGGCAGCGATCCGATATTGGCAAAGCCCGAGCGCAGCCCGCTGCCATAGATCATCGATGCGCTGAAACTGGTGTCGTGCCAGCGATAGGACGCGCCGGCCGACGCCGTCACCAGCTGCGCGTGGTCGGTGTAGATGTAGTTGCTGGCGATGTAGGCGAGCTCGTCCGGATCGAACAGATACTGGTTGGAGACCACCTTGGTGGCGATCTGCCGTGCCAGCGCCAGATTGCCGTAGATCCGAAAGTTGCCGCTGGTGTACGCGCCCTTGAACTCGATGCCGACGTTCTCGGCGCGGTCGTAGTTGAACGCCGACAGCACATAGGCGGCGCCGAACTGGCCGTCGTCGAGCAGATCGCGCGCGGTCTTGTAGTAGGTGTCGATGCCGACTTCGAGGCCGGGCAGCAGCTTCTGCGTGACGCCGACATCGAACACGTTCGAGCGCTCAGGCAGCACCGGGCTGCTGGCGTTGACGGCGGGCTGCTGCGTAGTGTTCTGCACCAGCGCCAGATTGGTCGGCGCCGCCAACACCTGCGCGGGCGGCGTGAAGTTGCGCGAATAGCCGGCGTGGAAGGTGGTGTCCTCGAACGGCTTCCAGGTCAGGCTGATGCGCGGGCTGAGCTGGTTGGCGCTCGTGTATTCGTTCATCTGGTCGAAGCGCAGGCCGGAGTTCAGCGTCACCGTGTTGGTGACCCGCCATTCGTCCTGCAGATAGGTGCTGAACAGCCAGCCGAGCTTGCTGCTGGAGTCGACGACGCCGAACGGCGCGTCCAGCGGATTGCCGCTGTCGTCGAGCGGCAGCACCACCGAGGAGTTGGTCACGCGGCTTTGCTCAGCGGTGACCTGGAAGCCACCGCGCAGCGTATGCGCGTCGCTGAGCCGGTACGAGCCGTCGGCCTGGATGCCGCTGGCGACGCTCTTGCGATAGACGTCGGAGGCGACGCCGTTGAACACCAGATCGCCGATCGTGTCGGGCGTGAAGTGCAGCATGCTATAGCGCGAGAACGCCGACAGCTGCAGGTCGAAGCCGTTGATCGACTTCTGCAGCGCCAGCACTCCGAAGCCGTTGCGCTCGCGCTGGGTTTCGTTGAGCAGCGCCGAGTCGAAGTTCGACACGCCGAACGCGGTGAAGCCCGGCGTCTGGCCCGGGTTGTTGGGAATCTGGTAGTTGTTGGCCGAACCGCCGCCGATGAAGGTCAGCCGCGTCGAGTCGTCGATCACGGTGGACAGATAGGCGAAGCCTCTACCCTGCTGGGAATCGTCGTGGATCGCGTTCGGCGACGAGGTCGGGTTCTCCAGCCCAAGGCCTGTTCCAAAGTAACGGCCGGAGACGAAGTACTGGGTGTTGCCGGCCGTTCCGCCATACTCGACGCTCGGCGTGATGGTCTGGCGGCTGCCGCCATAGACGCTGACGGTGCCGCTGTTGTTGAAGGCGTCGGTGCGCGTGGTGATATCGACGACGCCAGCGGTGCGCAGGCCGTATTGCGCCGGCAACGCGCCGGTGAGCAGCGTCAGTCGCCCGACCAGCGAGGTATCGAGCATCTGGCCGAAGCCGCTGACGCCGTCGGGCAACGCGATGCCGTTGATGCGGTACTGCACATTGGCGTGCTCGTTGCGGACATGCAGATCGCCGCTGGCAGCAGAGTCCTGTGATACGCCCGGCGCCTGCAGCAGCACCTTGTCGAGCGTCGCATTGGCGCCCTGCGGCAGCGCCAGGATTGCCTCGTGATTGACGTCGAAGGCGCTGGCGCCATTCGGCGCGAAGATCGCCTGCCGCGCAGCATCGAAGCCCGCATGTTTGGCCGCCACGGCTTGTGCCGCGGTCAGTGCAGGTGTTTGTGCGTCGTGCTGCGCGGGGGCGGTCGCCGCCCCGCGGCGCGCCCGGGCTGCGGTTTGAGTCTTCGGACGCCGAGCCGGGTGGGGCGCACGCTGCGGCTGGATGACGTCGATTTCCGGAAGCGGTGTCGCGCCGCGACTGGCCGGCGCCGCGTTCTGCGCCAGACCGGGTGAACTCAGAGCGGCTAACAGCAGCGTGGCAGAGCTCGACGCCGCAAGGCCGCGTTTGATGTGACAAAGCATGTGGATCTCCTCGAAGCCATGCGGGCGCGGGCGACACTGATCGTCGCCGCTGGGTGCGGGCGATGGCTTGCCGTCGACGGTCGACGGGCTTGGCTGACATCGAGAGCGCGGGGCATGGCGCGATCTCTTGGCTCACAGGGATCGATGTCAGCAGGCGGGAGGAGCGCGGGGATCGAAGGCGGTGCGGATGCCGGCGAACCGGATCAGGACCAGATCCGGCACGCGATGCACGAGCGTGGTGGCCTGCCGCAGCGGCAACGAGGGCGGCGATGCGTCGAGCATCGCATCCGCCATCGCCATCACGGCGCAGACCGTACAGCCGTCGGCGTCGTCGTCGGACTGAGGATCACCGTCGGGCGTGGCCGGATCGGCGGCCGTGAGCGCGAGCACGACCGACTGGGTGACGATCTGGTGGAAGTGACCGAACGCCACGACGAAGTGCAGCGCCAGCGCAACCAGCGCCAGCCGCGTTCCCAGACGAATATGCGTCCGCACCCAGTTCATCGTTTCATCCGAGACCGGCGGCGTGTTTTCGCGCGTGCCGGCAATTGATCTCGTGCGTCATTCCGGGGCGTCGCGTAGCGACGAACCCGGAATCTCGATGGGGAGACGGGAGCGTTTCCACAACTTCTGGATTCCGGGTTCGCGAGCTGCGCTCGCGCCCCGGAATGACGACGTGAGGCGAGCCGCCGTGCGCCCATGGCCACTCAGAACTTCAAATTCGCGAACGCCCGCACGCCGATGCCGGGCATCAGCACGTTGTCCTTGCTGTAGGACGTCGCGATCCGGATGTCTTCGTTGAGCAGATTGTTGCCGACGATGCCGATCAGCATCTCGCGTGCGCCCCAGGCGTTGGGGGCGAGCTTGGTCCGGTAGCTGACTTCAGCCTTCAGCAGATTGTAGCCCGGCGTCGTCGTTTCGGCGATCGGCGCCACGTCGTTCTGCGCGAAGGCGTGCAGCAGGTTGACCTTCATCAGCCAGTTGGCGTCGCGCCAGAACAGGCCGCCGCCGACCCGCATCGGCGGAATTCGCGGCACGTTGGTGCCGTCCGCGAAGGTCGCCCGCACGATGTCGAACTGGTTCTCGATGCCGAAGGTGCCGCCATAGAGTTGGGCGACGTCGAGCTGGCTCTGGAATTCGCCGCCCTTGAAGGTGGCGTCACGCTGCGAGTAGATCGCCTGGTTCAATTCCAGCGTGCCGGTGCCCGGATCGACGCAGGAGGCGTCGTCGCAAGTGTTGCCGGTCAGCCGCCGATAGATGAAGCCGCTGAACTGCGTGTAGTAGGCGGTGATCTCGAACCGGAACGGTCCGGTGGCGCGGCGCAGCCCGACCTCGACCGACTTGGCGGTTTCGATCTTCAGGTTGGGATTGCCGATGTCGAAGGTGGCGGTGGCGTCGTGGCCGCCGCGCGAGAACAGCTCGGCCGGCTTCGGCGCGCGCTCGACATATTGCCCGGTGATGCTCGCCGACAGGTCCCACGGCAGCGCCTGGATCAGGCCGACGCTGAAGCTCTTCGGCGTGAACGACAGGTTGCGCTGAGTGGCGGGGCCGATCGCGCTCGGATCGGTGTTGAGGTCGAAGATCTCGGGCACGAACGCCGGCGTGGTGCCGGACAGTTCGACATGCTCGATGCGGCCGGCGACCTGCGCCTTGGTGGTGTTGGTGAACTGCAGCTCGTTGAAGACGTAGCCGGCCGCCTTGGTGTTCTTGTTCGGGTCGAACAGACCGTTCAGCGGGCTGCCCGGATCGTCCGGGCTCGGCGCCGTCAGTTCCTGATGGCTGGCCTGAACGCCGACCGCGGTGGTGATCGCCGCGAAGCCGGCGTTGAACGGCGCGAGCTGCACCTCGAGCCGGCCTTCCTGCTCGCGGTTGGTGAAGGTCTGGCGCACGCCGTCGGTGGTCGGATCTCCGGCCGTGGCCTGACCGACTTCGTTGTGCTTGTAGTCGGTGGCGCCGACCCAGAACCGGATGGCGTCGATCGCGGCCGCATCCGGACGATACTCACCCTTGGCATTGAACTTGGTCTGCTTGGCGTCGATCCGGGTGCCGACCTGCGAACCTTCGACGCCGGGGATGTGATACAGCGAATTGTTCTGGGTGACCGACGCGCCGATGAAGCCGCCGTCGAACAGATACGAGCCGCCGACCGAGGCGCCCGCGGCGGTCGCGGCGGAATTCGGCTGGCGGCCGTTGAACGGCATGCCGGGCGCCGCATACGGATAGCTCGGCACATTGTAGTCGCCGGCATTGCGGCCATAGACGTCGGCATGGACCGCGACGTTGTTGCCGCCGGCATCGAGCAGCACCGCGCCTTCGACGCCGCGATCGACCGAGCTGACGGCGCTGCGGACTTCGCCGTTCATGCAGCCGGCGCCGCCGAACAGCGTCGGCGACTTGGCCAACCCATAGCTCTGGAACGGTTGCGCGCAGGGCGGCAGCGCGTCGGGAATCCGGTTGTTGGTGGCGCTGACGACGCCGCCGATTGCGGTCGAGCCGTAGCGCAGCGTGGCCGGGCCGCGGATCACTTCGACCTGATTGGTGGAGAGCGGATCGACCGGCACGAAGTGGTCTTCGCCGAGGTCGGACGCGCCGTTGCTGCCGGTGCCGTTCTCGATGATGCTGACACGGTTGACGTCGAGGCCGCGGATGATCGGGCGGCTAGCGCCACCGGGGGCGTATTGCGAGGCGCTGATGCCGGGTTTGTTGCCGAGCAGATCGCCCAGCGTGCCGCCGCCGCTGCGGCGGATTTCTTCGTTCGGTACCACCGTGACGGTGGCGAACTGGTCGGTGACGATCGGCAGGATGCCGGGCTGCGGCGCCGGGGTGGCCTGGGCCACGGGCGGCGTCTCGGCCGGCGCGGGGCCGCGCTGCCTTGCCGGAGCCGCGACGCGCGTCGCCGGACGCGGCTTCGCTTCGGTGTGGTGGCGGCGCTGAATCGGGCTCGGCGCCGTGACGGTGACTTCGGGGAGAGCGGTTTGGGCGCGCGCGCTTGGAGCGCCGGTGCTGCACACGGCGAGCGTTGCGGTGCCGAGCAGCAGCCCGGTCTTGAGGCGAGATGACATGGTTCTGTCCTGACTGCCGGCTCGCAGCGGAGCCGGGATCTGCGGCGACGCAGATCGATCACGTTGGTCCGCGCGCCGCCGGAGACCGGCTCGGCGCGGCATTCACAAGGGATCGGCGGTCAGGACAAAGGAGGGCCGCGCGGCTGAAAGCCGGCGGGCGTTGACGACAATTCGGCGTCGTCGAGGACGGCGAAGCGGTAATGGAAGGAATGCGCCTGCTGCGGCGGCAGCGCCGGCGGCGTTGCGGCCAGCGCCAGGCTGGCCATCGAGACGACTGCGCAGATCGCGCAGAGGTCGACGCCGGGATGGTGATGGTCGGTATCGGGTTCGGCTGGGCCATTGGCCGAGTCGGCCTGGGCAATCTGCAGCGCAGGCGGCTCGAAGCCGTGGAAGTGGCCGAACGCGGCGGCGAACTGCAGGGCGAGCGCGATCAACGCCAGCCGTGCGCCCCACCGGATGTTCGTCCGCACCCAATCCATTGCCGCCCCAGCCTCTCACGGTGCCGGCGTCGTCCCCCGCCACGCAACGTTACAATGTAACATTGCGGCAAGTGCCTCCGCTGTCAACGGAGGTCCCGGCGAAGGTCGGCGGGTGTGACTTTTGCGCCAGCTTCCGGGGCCGTCACTTCGACTTCGGCAACAGCGCCTTCAGCTTGTCCATGTCGGCGATGTTCATCTTGATCCCGCCCGGCATCACAATGTCGCCGGGCTTCTGGCCGTCCTTGCAGGGGCCGAGCCACTTCGCATCCAGCGTCGTGGCGGACTCCTTGGGAACGCCGGGCAGCGGGTTCTCGTTATGCGATGTCACCTTGACCGTGTAGGCCGAATTGAAGTCACCGGTGATCTCGGCGTGCGAGGTCGTGGTCATACCAGCGACCTTGCACACCGAATCGTTGGTGTAGCCGGTCGCGGTCTTCTGGATCGTCGGCGTCGAGCAGGCTTCGGTGGCCAGCGGCTGCACCGCCGCGTTCATCTTCTTGTCGATGGTCTCGTCGGTGCAGTGCTGGATCGCGACGTTCTGCCCGGAGCCGGAGCCCTGCATCTTCAGCTCCCACAGTCCCGGCTTGCGGGTCGGCAGGTCGATCGCCTGCGCCGCCGTCACTGGCGCGGCGAGCAGCAGGGAAAGCAGCCAGATGCGAGACAGATGGCGACGGCTCATCGCTGCGGCTCCGATCAGTATTTGGTGCGCAGCGGCCGCTCGTCGGCGCCATACGGCACCCAGCGGCACGCGAACGAGATGTAGCCGCCGTAATTGGCCTGCACGCCGAGCAGCTTCACCACCTTACCGTAGCGGGCGCAGTGATCGACCGCCATGGCGCGGACGTCGGCATGGCCGATCAGGCTGGTGGAGATGATTCCGCCGGTATCATTGCCCTTGAACGGCGGCACATAATCGGCGCGCGCCGCCGTGCTTGCCAGCACCGCACCCAGAACGGCCAAGCCGGCAGCCCCCATCAATCGCATCGTGATCTCCCTCTATCGCTGCGTTCGAGTCTAGAACGCCGCCATGAGAATGGAAAGAACACGCCCCGCGTTCCGCGTGGGGTTCTGCCGAGGTGTGGCCGGCCCGCACTTGACCTTGGCATGGCTTCGCGGCACCGTCCGCCGCATCGAATTCCGGTGGATGAGCCATGCGATTCATTTCGACGTTGAAAACGCCCGTCGCCGCGGTCGCGGCCCTGCTTGGCCTGTTCGCGCTGGCGCCCACCGCTCAGGCGGCCAATCCGCTGGAGATGAACTTCTGGCTGTCGGGTCCGCGCTATGACGGCAATCTGCCGCCGTGCGAAGCGGCGCTGCCGTCGATCACCCACCAGTTCGCCGAGAAGGAAGGCACCTTCTGGAATTCGGATCTGCGCATCACTGCGTATGCGAAGGTCCGCGACGTCGCGTTCCGCCCCTGGCAGAGCGACAACATTCCGCGCCGCTTCTGTGCCGCCGACGCGCTGCTGAACGACGGCAAGACCCGTCCGGTGTATTTCTCGGTCATCGAGGATGGCGGTCTCGCCGGCTTCACTGATGGCGTCGAGTTCTGCGTCGTTGGCGTCGACCGCAATTGGGCGTTCAATCCGGCCTGCAAGGCCGCCAAGCCCTGAGCGGCGCGCCGCGCTGAACCGCGGCGCTATCGACCATTTGCGTTCTTGAAACGTTCCTGAGTCCTGGTAGGCTTTTCGCACTTCCAGCAGCAGGGCCCTGTTACATGCTTGGATTTCTACGTCGACGACGGTCGCTGATCGCCGCCTGCGCGGTGGCTGGGGCTCTGTTCACCTCGGCCGCAGCCGAGGCGCAGGACCGCCGCCAGAATGCGCCCGGCGCGTTCGATTTCTACGTGCTGGCGCTGTCGTGGTCGCCGTCTTATTGCGAGCAGGCGTCCGAACGCGGACTCAGCGGCCGCTCGCAGCAGCTGCAGTGCGGCGGCCGGCCGTTCGCCTTCGTGGTGCACGGGCTGTGGCCGCAATACGAGCGCGGCTTTCCGGAATATTGCGAGCGTCCCGCGCCGCGGCTCGATCGCCGCATCGTCGACTCGATGCTTGACCTGATGCCGGCGCCGGGGCTGATCTATAACGAGTGGGACAAGCACGGCACCTGCGCAGGGCTGTCGCAGCGCGGCTATTTCGAACAGATCCGCAAGGCCCGCGCCGCAGTCCGGATTCCGCCCGACTTCATCGACGCCAAGGAGCCGCGCACCGTCACCGCCGACGAGGTCGAGGCCGCCTTCATCAAGGTCAATCCGGGCCTGTCGAATTCGGCGATTGCGGTGATGTGCGACCGCAAGCGGCTCAGCGAGGTGCGGATCTGCATGAGCAAGGATCTGCAATTCCGGGCCTGCGAGGAAATCGACCGCCGCGCCTGCCGCCGCGACCAGCTCGAAGTCCCGCCGCTGCGCGGCGGCTGAGTCCCCGGCGCCTCGCTTCAGACGTTCCCGAAGGTGTCCCAGGCCGCACGATGGCTTGACACCGCGCGCGGCTCCGCGTCACGGTCCGGGTCCCTCCTGAACGCGATGAACTGAATCCCAAATGACAGGCTTTGCCGTAATCCGCGACGATACGCCGACGGCCGTGATCCCCAAGGGCGCGGTGGTGGCGATGGGCAATTTCGACGGCGTCCACCGCGGCCACCGTGCCGTGATTGGCGCCTGCCTCGACATGGCGCGGATCAAGAAGGCGCCGGCCCTGGCGGTGACGTTCGAGCCGCATCCGCGCAAGTTCTTCAGCCCCGACGTGCCGCAATTCCGGCTCACCGACGAGACCGCCAAGCTGCGGCTGCTGGCCGGCACCGGGCTCGACGGCGCGGTGATCCTCAGCTTCGACGCGCGGCGGGCGTCGACCACGGCGCACGACTTCATCCAGCACGAGCTGATCGGCCGGCTCGGCGTGCAGGGCATCGCGATCGGCTACGATTTCCATTTTGGCAAGGGCCGTGGCGGCTCGCCCTCGATGCTGGTCGCCGAAGCGCCGTCGCTCGGGATCGAGGTCGACGTTCAGCCGCATGTCGATTTCGGCGACCATCCGGTGTCGTCGAGCGCGATCCGCAAATGCCTGGAGGAGGGCCACATCGCTGCCGCCACCGAGATGCTGGGCGGTCCGTGGTTCGTCACCGGCGAGGTGATCCATGGCGACAAGCGCGGCCGCGACCTCGGCTATCCGACCGCCAATATCAGGCTCGATCCGGAGTGCAGCCTGAAGCACGGCATCTATGCGGTGCGGGTCGGCCGCTGCGGCAAACACTACGACGCGGTGGCGAATTTCGGCCGCCGCCCGACCTTCGACAACGGCGCGCCGCTGCTCGAAGTGTTCGTGTTCGATTTCAATGAACCGCTGTACGGCGAGACGCTCGACGTCGCCTTCATCGCCTTCATCCGCGACGAGGAAAAGTTCGAGAGCATCGAGGCGCTGATCCGGCAGATGGACGACGACTCCGCCCGCGCCCGCGCGGCGCTCGCCGCCGACCACGGCGCGTTCCCCAAACTCGGCACGCTGCGATGAACCGGACCGAGAAGGAGAAGATGCTGGCGGGCGAGCTGTATCGCCCCGGCAGCCCGGAGCTCGCCGCCGACGAGGCCGCCAACAAGGCCTGGATCGTCCGCTACAACGCCTCGGGCGCGCTGCCGGCGGCGGAGCGGCACGTGCTGCTGTCCGAGCATTTCGGCCATGTCGGCAAGAGCGCGGTGGTGCGGCCACCGTTCTTCTGCGACTGCGGCTACAACATCTTCCTCGGCGACAACGTCTTCCTCAATTTCAACTGTGTGATCCTGGACATCATGCCGGTCCGGATCGGCGACCGCACCCAGATCGGTCCGGCGGTGCAGATCTACGCGGCCGACCACCCGCGCGACGCCGCCACCCGCCGCGAGGGCCTGGAATTCGGCCGCCCGGTGACGATCGGGGCCGACGTTTGGATCGGCGGTAGTGCCATCATCCTGCCCGGCATCAGCATCGGCGACGGCGCCGTGATCGGGGCCGGCAGCGTTGTGACCCGCGACGTCGCCCCACATGCCATCGTCGGCGGCAACCCGGCCAAGCCGCTGGGGAAGGGCTGACAGCTCCCTATCCACCGATCAGCCGCGGATCGAACGGTGCGCGGATAACCTCGGCGATCGCGATTTGGGCTGCATCGGGATGCGCCGGATTGAGCAAAAAGTTGTCGGCCTGCGGCACGATCGCGGACGGCACACGCAGCAACGGGCTCGTCCCGCGATCGAGCCAATTGTCGCCAACCTGGCGGCTCACCTCGAGCCGATTGGCCCAATCCAATGGCAGATCATTCGGCGCGATAACGTTCGCTTCGAGGTCGCCCGGAACCGCAATGGGCAGCAATTGGTAGGTTGCGGGCAGAAACTCGCGGTCCATGTGGACCAGCATCTCGAGCACGGCGCTCGATGGATGGTCGGCAAGATAGACGATCCGCCGCCCGCGGCTGTGCCAGCGACCGCTGGCCCTAAGTCCGCCTGTCCCGGTCAGATCCGCATAGTTCGAGATCCGCCAGAGCTCCATGACGAGGGGCTCAAGCAAAGATTCCGTGGTCGATCTGCTCCAGTTGTTCACGAACCACTGCAGCCCCGAGTTCGTCACGCAGCAGGTCGAGCGGACGCTGTCCGTTCAAACCCCGGTTCGGGTGATTGAGCCAAGCCTCTGCCCTGGCCGGATCGGCAAAGACTCGATCTGCCAGCGCGCGGATTTCCAGCGTTCGGATCGGGGTGACGGCAGAGTCGGTCGAGCCCCGAAGGGCCAGTCGGGCGTCATCCAGCAATTCGTCGAGGGAGCGGTTGTCTCCCTCGCGGCGAAGCCTCTTCAATTCTTCAAAGACTTCCGAAGGTGGCCTGACAGACATGGAATTCCTCCATCGATCAATAGATTAGTCTTTTGGAGGTCGACCGCAACCGGCACCTTGCCGGCGAGCCGCAATCGGCGCATCTCGGGGTAAATTCGATTGCCCGGCCAGTTCAATCGGGTTTCCGAAGCCCCGCAAAACCGCTATTCACGCCGCCATGACCGACACGCCCGCAAAAGACGCCGCCCAGGGCGGCAACGATTATTCCAAAACCCTCTTCCTGCCGCAGACGGAGTTTCCGATGCGCGCCGGACTGCCGCAGCGCGAGCCGGAGATGCTGAAGCGCTGGGAGGAGATGGACCTCTACGGCAAGCTGCGCGAAAGCGCCCGGGGCCGCGCCAAATTCGTGCTGCACGATGGCCCGCCCTACGCCAACGGCAACATCCATATCGGGCATGCGCTGAACAAGATCCTCAAGGACGTCGTGACCAAGAGCCAGCAGATGCTCGGGTTCGACTCCAACTACGTGCCCGGCTGGGACTGTCACGGCCTGCCGATCGAGTGGAAGATCGAGGAAGAGAACTACCGCTCCAAGGGCAAGCCGAAGCCGAACTTCAAGGACTCCGCGGCGATCATCGCGTTCCGCAAGGAGTGCCGCGCCTACGCCACCAAATGGCTGAACGTGCAGCGCGAGGAGTTCAAGCGGCTGGGCGTGATCGGCGATTGGGATCATCCCTACGCGACGATGAACTACTTCGCCGAGGCGCAGATCGCCCGCGAGCTGATGAAGTTCGCCGCCAACGGCACGCTGTATCGGGGCAGTAAGCCGGTGATGTGGAGCGTGGTCGAAAAGACCGCGCTGGCCGAGGCCGAGGTCGAGTACGAGGACTACACCTCGGATACGGTGTGGGTGAAGTTTCCGGTCAGGTCGTATTCGGCGCAAGGCCTTACCCTCACGCGAGATCACAATCCTGATCAGACGCTCGACAGCAAATTTTACGAAAGTTCGCTGGTGGAGAATGCGTCTGTCGTAATCTGGACCACTACACCTTGGACGCTGCCGGGCAACCGAGCCATCAGCTTCTCTTCCAAGATCAAGTATGGCTTGTTCCAGGTCACAGATGCTCCCGCTGAAAACTGGGCTAAAGTGGGTGAAGTTCTGATCCTCGCAAATAATCTGGCCGAGGATGTCTTCAAGCAAGCGAGGGTCGTTGCTTGGAAGAAAATTGCGGATGTAGCTAATCTCTCAGCTCTTTGTTGTTCGCACCCTCTCGCCGATATGGGGTATCAGTTTCCTGTTCCGTTGCTCGATGGTGAGCATGTCACCGACGATACCGGCACGGGATTTGTTCACACCGCCCCGGGGCATGGTCGTGAGGACTTTGATATCTGGATGGCTCACTCGCGTGAGCTGGAGCGGGAGAATGTCAATACCGTCATCCCCTACACCGTCGATGAGAACGGCGCCCTCACCGAGCAGGCGCCGGGCTTCACCGGCAAGCGGGTAATCAACGACAAGGGCGAGAAGGGCGACGCCAACGAGGCGGTGATCCAGGCGCTGATCGCGCGCGGCGCGCTGCTGGCGCGCGGCAAGCTGAAGCACCAGTACCCGCATTCGTGGCGCTCCAAGAAACCGGTGATCTTCCGCAATACGCCGCAGTGGTTCATCGCGATGGATAAGGACATCGTCGATGACGGCGTCGCCAAGCCCGGCGACACGCTGCGCGCACGCGCCCTGCAGGCGATCTCGGTCACCCAATGGGTGCCGCCGGCCGGCCAGAACCGCATCAACGGCATGATCTCCGGCCGTCCCGACTGGGTGATCTCACGGCAGCGCGCCTGGGGCGTGCCAATCGCGGTATTCATCAAGGACCGAGGCGACGGCTCGGTCGAGATCCTGCAGGACGAGATCGTCAACCACCGCATCGCCGAGGCCTTCATGCAGGAAGGCGCCGACGCCTGGTACGCCGAAGGCGCGGCCGAGCGCTTCCTGGGTGATCGCGCCGCTGAGGGCTGGCGCAAGGTCGACGACATTCTCGACGTCTGGTTCGACTCCGGTTCGACCCATGCGTTCGTGCTCGAAGATGCGCAGAACTTCCCCGGCCTCGCCGGCATCCGCCGCAAGGTCGATGGCGGCGCCGACACGGTGATGTATCTGGAAGGCAGCGATCAGCATCGCGGCTGGTTCCATTCGTCGCTGCTCGAGAGCTGCGGCACCCGCGGCCGCGCGCCCTATGACGTCGTGCTGACCCACGGCTTCACGCTCGACGAGCAGGGCCGCAAGATGTCGAAGTCGCTCGGCAACACCACCGATCCGGCCAAGGTGATCGCGTCCTCGGGCGCCGACATCCTGCGGCTGTGGGTGTGCGCCACCGACTACGCCGACGATCAGCGCATCGGCCCCGAGATCCTCAAGAACGTGGTCGAGACCTATCGCAAGCTGCGCAACTCGATCCGCTGGATGCTCGGCACGCTGCACCATTTCAAGCGCGACGAGGCGGTGGCGTTCGCCGACATGCCGGAGCTGGAGCGGCTGATGCTGCATCAGCTTGCCGAGCAGAGCGCGACGGTGCGCGCCGCCTATGCGGAGTTCGACTACAAGACCGTGGTGGCGTCGCTTGCGGCGTTCATGAACACCGAGCTGTCGGCGTTCTACTTCGACATTCGCAAGGACACGCTGTACTGCGACCCGCCGTCGTCGCTGGCGCGCAAGGCGGCGCTGACCACGATCGACATCATCTGCGACGCGATCCTGAAGTGGCTGGCGCCGGTGCTGTCGTTCACCGCCGACGAAGCCTGGAGCATGTACCGGCCCGACGCCGAGCCGAGCGTGCACCTGACGCTGTTCCCGCTCGACCTCGGCGGGTATCGCGACGAGGCGCTGGAGAAGAAGTGGCGGGTGATCCGTGCGATCCGCAAGGTCGTCACCGGCGCGCTGGAAGTCGAGCGCGCCGCGAAGCGGATCGGCTCGTCGCTCGAAGCCTCGCCGATGATCTATCTGCCGGAAGCCTTCATGGCCGATCTGTTCGACGTCGACTGGGCGGAGATCTGCATCACGTCGAACGCGATGGTCGAGATCCTGCGCGGCAACGACACTCCGCCGGCCGATGCGTTCCGGCTGCCGGAGCTCGCCGACGTCGGCGTGGTGATCGAGCGGGCGCAGGGCACCAAATGCGCCCGGTCGTGGAAGATCCTGTCGAGCGTCGGCTCGGACGCCGAATATCCCGACGTCTCCCCTCGCGACGCCCAGGCGCTGCGGGAATGGAAGGCGCTGGGCGGCGCGGCGTCTTGAGAGGCTCGCATCCTCAGCAATGCCCGTCATGGCCGGGCTTGACCCGGCCATCCATGGCTGCGAGCACGGTGGTTGTTTCGTGGATGGCCGGGTCAAGCCCGGGCATGACGCCAGTGAGTGCGGCAAGGCCAAGCCGATGACCGATGCCTCGTCTCAACATCACCGACACGGCGTATGGGCCCCCGCCTGCGCGGGGACGACGCTTCGTGACGGAGCGGCGGCATCATGACCCCCGTCCGCCTCGGCGTCCTCGCCGCCATCGTCGCGCTGGCGCTCGATCAGGCCAGCAAGCTGTGGCTGCTGCACGGGTTTGAGCTGGCGCGGAAGGGCGTGGTGCAGGTGCTGCCGTTCTTCGATCTGGTGCTGGCCTGGAACACCGGGATCTCCTACGGCTGGTTCTCCGGCCAGGGGCCGACCGGGCAGATGTTGATGCTGGCGTTCAAGGTCGTGGCCGTGGTGGCGCTGGCGATCTGGATGGCGCGCTCCACCACCAGGCTTGCGACCATCGGTCTCGGTCTGATCATCGGCGGGGCGATCGGCAATGCGATCGACCGGCTCGCCTATGGCGCGGTGGTCGATTTTGCCCTCCTTCACGCCGAAATCGGCGGCAAAACCTACAATTGGTACGTGTTCAACATCGCCGACGTGGCGATTGTTGTCGGGGTGGCGGCCCTGCTGTATGACTCCCTGATAGGGCTACCCGCCGCAAAAGCGCCCTGATCCCGGCCGATACCGACCGCGCGGAATTGGGCCTGCTTCCGGGTTGCGGCCCGATCGCAAGACGTGAATAGGATCAACGCCATGCGCCAGACCGACAGCCGCCTTCCGAAGCTGGAAACGTCCACCGCCGCGCTGCTCCGCACCGCCCGGCTGGCCGCCGTCGCGCTGGGGATTGGGCTGGTGCTCACCGCCGGTGTGGCCCGTGCCCAGGACGACGAGGACGACAGCACCTTCGAAGAGAAGGTGATCAAGGGCCTGATGTCCGGCATCGGCGCCACCAATATGGACAATTCCGGCATCGACTATCGCGAGCGCTCGCCGCTGGTGGTGCCGCCGAAGCTTGAACTGCCGCCGCCGGAAGCCACCGCCGCGGCCGCGCCGGCGCCGAACTGGCCGAAGGACGCCGATCTGCAGCGCCGCAAGGAAATCAAGGCGGCCGAAGCCAAGGCCAAGCCGAATCCGTGGGAATCGGCCCAGCCGCTGACCCCGTCGCAGCTCAAATCGGTCCGCGCCGACGCCGCCAAGGGCGGCAACGATCCGATGCAGCCCGGCAACCAGCAGAACAATCCGATGCTGAGCCCGTCTCAGCTCGGCTTCAACGGCTCGCTCTGGAGCGTGTTCGGCGGCAGCAAGACCGAAACCGCGACCTTCACCGGCGAGCCGACCCGCGAGAACCTGACCCAGCCGCCGTCCGGCTACCAGACGCCGTCGCCGAACTTCGCCTACGGCACCGGGCCGAAGGAAGCGCTCGGCAGCAAGCGGATGGACATCATGTCGGGCAAAGAAACCAGCAATTGAGCCTGGTTGCCGTCCGTCCTCGTTCATCACGGCTCGCCGCATCGCGCGGCATTCCCATCTCTCGTTCCGTCGAACAGCGTGCGCGTCAGCGCCGCTGCCGATGGCTTGCGCCTTGTTCTTCGGACAGGCGCTCGGCCTGATCCGTCCTCCAGCCTGGATGATGCCTGATATGACCGCATCCGCCGCTCCGCGCCGCCGCCCGCTCGCCGCGCTCGCCGTCCTTGCCGCCGTGGTGGTCGGGACGCCTGCCGCCGCGCAGACCGTCACCGCCGCGCCGCCCGCGACCTTCACGCTGCAGAACGGCCTTCGGGTGGTGGTGATCCCGGATCACCGCACGCCGGTGGTGACGCAGATGATCTGGTACAAGGTCGGCTCGGCCGATGAGACGCCCGGCAAATCCGGATTGGCGCATTTCCTCGAACATCTGATGTTCAAGGGCACCGAGAAGCATCCGGCCGGCGAGTTCTCGCAGACTGTGCTGAAGATCGGCGGCAACGAGAACGCGTTCACCTCCTACGACTTCACCGGCTACTTCCAGCGCGTGCCGAAGTCCCACCTCGAACAGATGATGGCGTTCGAGGCCGACCGCATGACCGGCCTGGTGCTGAAGGACGAGAACGTGCTGCCGGAGCGCGACGTCGTGCTCGAAGAGTACAACATGCGGGTCGCCAACGATCCGGACGCGCGGCTCACCGAGCAGATCATGGCGGCGCTGTATCTCAACCATCCCTACGGCCGCCCGGTGATCGGTTGGCATCAGGAGATCGCCAAGCTCGATCGCGAGGATGCCTTGGCGTTCTATCGCCGGTTCTACGCGCCCAACAACGCCACGCTGGTGATCGCCGGCGACATCGAGGCCGACGAGGTTCGCCCGCTGGCCGAGCGGATTTATGGGGCGATCCCGGCGCAGCCGGCGATCCCGCCGCAGCGCATCCGCCCGCAGGAGCCGACGCCGGCGGGGCCGCGCACCGTGACGCTCGCTGATCCGCGCGTCGAACAGCCGGCGGTGCGGCGCTATTATTTGGTGCCATCGGCCCACACCGGCGCCAAGGGCGACAGCGCCGCGCTGGAAGTGCTGGCGCAACTGCTCGGCCATGGCAGCAATTCGTATCTGTACCGCGCGCTGGTGATCGACAATCCGCTGGCGATCACGGTGGGGGCCAACTACCAGGGCAATGCGCTCGACGACAGCTACTTCATCGTCGCCGGCACGCCGAAGCCGGGTGTCGATTTTGCGGCGATCGAGAAGAAGATCGACGAAGTGATCGCCGATGTCGTCGCCAACCCGGTTCGCTCCGAGGACCTGGAGCGCGTCAAGACCCAGCTGATCGCCGCCGCGGTCTATGCGCAGGACAATCAGGCGACGTTGGCGCGCTGGTACGGTCAGGCGCTGACCACCGGCCTCAGCGTCCAGGACGTGCAGAGCTGGCCCGACCGCATCCGTGCCGTCACCTCCGACGACGTTCGCGCCGCCGCCAAGCAGTGGCTCGACCGCAACCGCTCGGCGACCGGCTATCTGGTCACCGGCCCCGCCGCCAAGCAGGAGGAGAAACGCTCGTGAGCATCGATCTGTTGTCTGCGCGGCGCCTGACCGCTGCTCTCGTCGTGACCCGCGCCGGCTTTGCTAAGCAATTCGCGCTCGCCGCCTGCGTCGGGCTTGCCGTCGCTTTGTCCGCGGTGCCGTCGCATGCGGCCGCCAAGATCCAGCGGCTGGTGACTCCCGGCGGTCTGGTTGCGTGGTTCGTGCAGGACGCCACCGTGCCGCTGATCTCGATGGAGTATTCGTTCGACGGCGGCGCCAGCCAGGATCCGGCCGACAAGCCGGGCGTCGGCCACATGGTCGCCAACCTGCTCGACGAAGGCTCCGGCGACATGGACTCGGCGACGTTCCATGAGCGGCTGGATCGCCGCGCCATTCAACTGTCCTACTCGGTGACCCGCGATTACTTCCGCGGCTCGCTGCGGATGCTGAAGGACGACCGCAACGAAGCGTTCGGTTTGTTGCACACCTCGATGACCCAGGCGCGGTTCGAGCCGAAGGACGTCGAGCGAATTCGCGCGCAGCTGTTGTCGACGCTGCGCCGCCAGGCGCTCGATCCCAACAACCTCGCCAGCCGCAAGTTTCTCGAAGTGGCGTTCGGCGATCACCCCTATGGCCGGCCTTCGACCGGCACGCCGGAAAGCCTGCCCAAGGTCACCATCGAGGACATGAAGGGCTATGTCGGCCGAGTGCTGGCGAAGGACACGCTGAAGATCGCGGTGGTCGGCGACGTCGATGCCGCCACGCTCGCCAAGCTGCTCGACGACACGTTCGGCAGCCTGCCGGCCAAGGCGCAGCTGACGCCGGTGCCGGATGTCGTCGCCGCCAAGCCGCCGCAGCGGACCAACGTCACGCTCGACGTGCCGCAGACCGTGGTGATGTTCGGTGGACCGGGCATCAAGCGCGACGATCCGGATTTCATGGCCGCCTATGTGGTCAATCACATCCTCGGCGGCGGTTCGCTGTCGTCGCGGCTGTACCGCGAAGTGCGCGAGAAGCGCGGGCTGGCCTATTCGATCTACGAGCAATTGCTGTGGATGCAGCATTCGGCGCTGTTCATCGGCTCGACCGGCACCCGCGCCGACCGCGCCACCGAGACGATCGATGCCATCACTGCCGAGGTGAAGCGGATCGGCGAGCAGGGGCCGAGCGAGCAGGAGCTTGCCGAGGCGAAGTCCTACATCAACGGCTCGCAGATGCTGTCGCTCGACACCTCGGCCAAGTTGGCGCAAGCGCTGCTGCAGTATCAGAACGACGGTCTGCCGATCGACTACATCGACAAGCGCAGTGAGGTGGTCAACGCGGTGACGCTGGCAGATGCCAAGCGCGTCGCGCAGCGGCTGTGGTCGAACGGTCTGCTCACCGTGGTGGTCGGCCGCCAGCCCCAGGCTGCAGCCCAACCGGCCGTCAAACCCGCCGGCACTCCGCCCGCGCCGCGGGCGAATTAGCACCACGCCCAGACTCGCGTTGCCGCGACCTCTCCCGGAGGACGACTGAACCTCTCCCCGCCGGCGGGGGGAGGGGGCGCAAGCGGTTCGACCGTGCTAAACAGCAGGCCGCCGTGCGGTCCGCGCGGCATCAACCGCTTTGGTGCCCCATGCTGCGGATCAGCCGCAACCTCGTGATCGAGGACGACGACATCGAGATCAGCTTCATCCGCGCCTCTGGGCCGGGCGGGCAGAACGTCAACAAGCTGTCGACCGCGGCGCAGCTCCGGTTTGACACCGCCAAGATCGCCTTGCCGGAGGATGCCGCCGCGCGGCTGGTCGGGCTCGCCGGCCAGCGCATGACCAAGGACGGCGTCATCGTCATCCGCGCCGACCGCTTCCGCACCCAGGAGCGCAACCGTGCCGATGCGCTGGAGCGGCTCGAAGAACTGCTGAAAGCTTCGCTGGTGCGCCCGATCCCGCGCCGCGCCACCCGGCCGACGCTGGGCTCGAAGAAGCGCCGCCTCGAAGGCAAGAAGCGCCGCGGCGACATCAAGGCCGGACGGAGCGGCAAGAGCTTCGATGATTGACCAACTGCCGCCACGTCGTCATTGCGAGGAGCGAAGCGACGAAGCAATCCAGGAGCCCCGTGCACGGAGCTGGATTGCTTCGCTGCGATCGCAATGACGGAGAAGGAGAGGGCCACGTCCGCGGCTGACGGCGGCAACCGGCTTCTCTAAAGTCATCGCTCACGCCCACGAGTCGCTCGGTTCCCATGCCCGTCCGCCAGCTTCCCGAAACCATCGTCAACCGCATCGCCGCCGGCGAGGTGGTGGAGCGGCCGGCGAGCGTGGTGAAGGAGCTGGTCGAGAATGCGATCGATGCCGGCGCCAGCCGGATCGACATCTTTTCGGACGGCGGCGGGCGGCGGAAGATCGTCATTGCCGACGACGGCTCCGGCATGACGGCAGCCGATCTCGCGCTCGCGGTCGATCGTCACGCCACCTCCAAGCTCGACGACGAGGACCTGCTGCAGATCCGCACCCTCGGGTTTCGCGGCGAAGCGCTGCCGTCGATCGGGGCAGTGGCGCGACTGTCGATCACGACGCGGCACGCCACCGAGCCGCATGCCTGGAGCCTGCGGGTCGAAGGCGGCGACAAGACCCCGATCGCGCCGGCGGCGCTGACGCAGGGGACCCGCGTCGAAGTCGCCGATCTGTTCTTTGCAACGCCAGCGCGGCTGAAGTTTCTCAAGACCGATCGCACCGAGGCCGAAGCGATCCGCGAAGTCGTCCGGCGACTGGCGATGGCGCGGCCGGACGTGGCCTTCACGCTGGCCGGCGAAGAGCGCGCGCCGGTGACTTGGGCGGCGGCGCTGCCGGGTGCGCCCGGGCAACTGATCCGGCTCGGCGACATCCTCGGCGCCGAGTTTCGCGCCAACGCCATCGAAGTCCGTGCCGAGCGCGAGGGCGTGATCGTCGAAGGCTTCGCGGCGGCGCCGTCGCTGACCAAAGCCAATGCGCTCGGGCAGTATCTGTTCGTCAACGGCCGCCCGGTGCGCGACAAGCTGATCTTGGGAGCGGTGCGCGCCGCGTATTCGGACTACTTGCCGCGCGACCGTCATCCGGTGGTGGCGCTGTTCGTCACGCTGGATAGCCGCGAGGTCGACGCCAACGTGCATCCGGCCAAGACCGAGGTGCGCTTCCGCAATGCCGGTCTGGTCCGCGCGCTGATCGTGCATGCACTGAAGGAAGGCCTCGCGCGCGAAGGCCGCCGGACCGCGGCCAACAGCGCCAGCAGCGTGATCTCGACATTTCGTCCCGCCTCGATGCCGCCGGCGAATTGGGACTGGCGTTCGTCGCCGTCCTATCCGGTCGGCGGCACTGCGGCGCCATCGTTCGCCGAGCGCGCGCAGGCGGCGTTCGATGTCGGCGCGCCGAGCGCCGACATTCGTCCGGCCGAGGTGACGCCGGATCTGCTCGACCGGCCGCTCGGTGCTGCGCGCACTCAGATCCACGAGACCTACATCGTGTCGCAGACCCGCGACGGTCTGATCGTGATCGATCAGCACGCCGCGCATGAGCGGATCGTCTATGAGCGGCTCAAAGCTTCGCTCGAAGCCAACGGCGTGCAGCGCCAGATCCTGCTGATCCCCGACATCGTCGAGATGGACGAGGCGACGGTCGAGCGCCTGGTCGCGCGGGCCGAAGAGCTGGCGAAGTTCGGCCTGGTCATCGAGAGCTTCGGCCCCGGTGCAGTCGCGGTGCGCGAAACGCCGTCGCTGCTCGGTAAGACCGATGCGTCAGGCCTGCTGCGCGATCTCGCCGAGCACATGGCCGAATGGGACGAAGCGCTGCCGCTGGAGCGCCGCCTGATGCACGTCGCCGCCACCATGGCCTGCCACGGCTCGGTCCGCGCCGGGCGCGTGCTCAAGCCGGAGGAAATGAACGCGCTGCTGCGCGAGATGGAAGCGACGCCGAATTCCGGCCAATGCAACCACGGCCGCCCGACCTATGTCGAACTGACGCTGGCCGATATCGAGAAGCTGTTCGGGCGAAGATAGTTGCCGTCTGTGCGTAAGCGCATTGCCTGCGCCCCGACCACGGCGCACTCCCTCTCCCGCCTGCGGGAGAGGGCGGGGGTGAGGGCGCCCCAGGCAGTGAGTCCGCGATCCGCGTCGCCCCTCACCCCGGCCCTCTCCCCGCAAGGGCGGGGCGAGGGAGCGCGCCGTGCTCGTGTCGATGGTTTAGGCAACGTCATTCCGGGGCGCGCGTAGCGCGAACCCGGAATCTCGAGGTTGTTACCAAAGAGATTCCGGGTTCGCTGACTTCGTCAGCGCCCCGGAATGACTCGTGGTGAGTTCGGGGCTCGATATCAACGAGCCTCAGATCACCTTCTTGATCCAGCCGTGCTTGTCCGGCGTGCGGCCGTATTGGATGTCGACAAGCTGCTTGCGCAGGCCCATCGCCACCTCGCCGGCCTGGCCGCCGTTGATGGTGAAGTCGCCGTGGTTCGAGCACACCTTGCCGATCGGCGAGATCACCGCGGCGGTGCCGCAAGCGAACGCTTCCTTGAGCTTGCCGGACGCCGCGTCGGCGCGCCACTGATCGATCGTGTACGGCTCTTCGCGGACCACGCGGCCGGCGTCGCGCGCCAGCGTGATGATCGAGTCGCGGGTGATGCCAGGCAGGATGGTGCCGAGCGGCGGAGTCGACAGCGAACCGTCGTCGAACACGAAGAACACGTTCATGCCGCCGAGCTCTTCGACGTAGCGGCGCTCGAGCGCATCGAGGAACACCACCTGGTCGCAGCCGCGCTCGATCGCTTCGGCCTGGGCGCGCAAGCTGGCGGCGTAGTTGCCGCCGCACTTGACGCCGCCGGTGCCGCCGACCGCCGCGCGGGTATAGGTCTCCGACACCCAGATCGACACCGGGGCAGGGCCGCCCTTGAAGTACGAGCCGACCGGCGAGGCGATCACCGAGAAGATGTACTCCGCCGACGGCTTGACGCCGAGGAACACTTCGCTGGCGATCATGAACGGCCGCAGATACAGGCTGCCTTCGCCGCCCGGGATCCAGTTGCGGTCGATCTTCACCAGCTGTTCGATCGCCTCGATGAACACCTGCTCGGGCAGCTGCGCCATCGCCATGCGGTCGGCGCTGTCGCGGAAGCGGCGCGCATTGGCGTCGGGGCGGAACAGGTTCACGCCACCGTCGTCGCGCTTATAGGCCTTGAGGCCTTCGAAAATTTCCTGCGCGTAGTGCAGCACGGCGTGGGCCGGATCGAGCGCGAAGTTCGAGCGCGCCTCAATGCGGGCGCCGTGCCAGCCATGCGCCTGGTCGAAGCGGACGATCGCCATGTGGTCGGTGAAGACCCGGCCGAAGCCGAGGTTTTCCAGCTTCGCGTCGCGTTCCTTGTCGGGGGTCGGGTTCGCCGAGGGCTGGATGTCGAAGTTCAGCCAGAGCGAGCCGTCGATCTTATCGAACGAAACTCCCATCGATCTTCTCCTGGACCGGCGCGCCTGCGGGTGGCCGTGGTTGTCGCGGATCCGGCTATCGAAAGCCGGCCGCAAAAGTGGTTATCGGTCCCGGCGCATCGCCGGGAGATGTTTTGGCGGAATTGCCGAACTCCGCTAATGTTTCGGCCGAGCCGTCCGACCATCGCATGCAGGCCGCCGGGCAGCTTCCTTTATCGGACTGCACGGGCAGGGGTCGCAAGCGGAATAGTCGATTATTTCGTCTTGGTCGGCGGTTTTGTAACATAAAGACCTGATATGTCAACATGGCTGACATAAATTTCAACGAGGTGATCCGGCCGTGGGCGGGGGGGGGGCGGGCCGCCCCCCCCCCCCCCCCCCCCCCCCCCCCGCCCCCCCACCCCAGCCTCTCCACAGAACCCGT
>NZ_JAZDRK010000031.1:0-3133 GCF_047501505.1 Rhodopseudomonas sp. G2_2311 | reverse complement strand
TTTTTTTAATTAATTGACTTTTTTTTATATATTTGTTTATTTATTTTTCATCGTGGTTTTGGGGGGGTGGGGGGTGGGGTGGCGGGCCGCCCCCGATCCGCATCCGCCGCGGTGGGACATCATCGAGCTGCTGTTCTTCGCCTATCGGGACTTCGTCGGTGACGCCGACCATGTGCTCGAAGCGTTCGGATTCGGCCGCGCCCACCACCGGGTGGTGCATTTCGTCTGCCGCTATCCGGGCCTGACGGTGGCCGACCTGCTCGACGTGCTGCGGATCACCAAACAGTCGCTCAGCCGGGTGCTGAAGCAGCTGCTGGACGAGGGCTACATCGTGCAGAAGGCCGGCGACAGCGACCGCCGCCAACGCCTTCTTTTCGCCACCCCGAAGGGCGAGGCGCTGGTGGAGAAACTGGCCCGGCTGCAGACCGAGCGGATCGATCGCGCGCTGCGCGACCTCGCTCCCGGCGGCGCCGAGGCAGTCGCCAAATTCCTGCGCGCCATGATCGATCGGGACGATCCGGACAAGGTGCTCCAGACCATCCTGCACGGCGGCGCCACCGCAAAGGACGTGACGTGATCCAGCTCGCAGCACTGGCGAAGAAACCGATCCGCCCCGCCGACGATGCGCCGCATCTGCTGCTGGTCGACGACGATCGCCGCATCCGCGATCTGTTGTCGCGGTTTCTCGCCTCCGAGGGCTATCGGGTGACCACCGCGCAGAGCGTGCGCGACGCCCGCGCCAAGCTCGCCGGCCTCGACTTCGATCTGTTGATCCTCGACGTGATGATGCCGGGCGAGACCGGTTTCGATCTCGCCCGCTCGATCCGCGAAACCTCGGACGTGCCGATCGTCATGCTGACCGCCCGGCACGAGGCGGAGAGCCGGATCGAAGGTCTGCAGATCGGTGCCGACGATTACGTCGCCAAGCCGTTCGAGCCGCGCGAATTGCTGCTGCGGATCGGCAATATCCTCAAGCGCACCGCGCCGGCGCCGGCCGCCAAGGCCGAGACGGTGGCGTTCGGGCCTTACGTGTTTCACATCGAACGCGGCGAACTGCGCCAGGGTGATGAGATCGTCCATTTGACCGACCGCGAGCGCGACATGCTGCGGATGCTGGCGGCGGCGCCCGGTGAGACGGTGCCGCGCGGCGATCTGTCCGGCGCCGGTAATGCCAATGAGCGCGCGGTCGACGTCCAGATCAATCGCCTGCGCCGCAAGATCGAGCGCGACCCGGCCAACCCGCTGTTTCTGCAAGCCGTCCGTGGCATCGGCTATCGCCTGGTGGCGGCGCCGTAGGCCGGGCCTTCCGAACATGAGTACGGCCTTTCACCATGCACGACGCAACCTCTCCCCGCCCTGCGCGGGGAGAGGTCGGTGCGCGGTCGCGCGCCGGGTGAGGGGCTTGGCACGACGTTCATCGCAGAGGTTGGCACTGGTGGATACGCCGCAGCCCCTCACCCCAACCCTCTCCCCGCAAGGGCGGGGCGAGGGCGCTCACCGTGCTTTGGGCGAGGGTATTGCTTTCAGCATTGACGCTGAAATCGGCGTTGTGCGCTCTATCCGGCGAGCCGTGTCATGAGCACGCTCGACACCGGGCTGACGCTGATCCGCTCTGCTTATGGGCGGGTGTCGGCGGCCAATGGTTATCTGGGGCAGCGCTTCAACGATTTCATGCCGAAGGGGCTGTATGCCCGTGCGCTGCTGATCATCATCGTGCCGATGGTGCTGCTGCAGTCGGTGATCGCCTTCGTGTTCATGGAGCGGCACTGGAACACGGTGACACAGCGGCTGTCGGCGGCGGTGGTGCAGGACATCGCGACGCTGATCGACGTCTACAAGAGCTATCCGCAGGACAAGGACAAGGCGGTGCTGCGGCGGATCGCGCAGAGCCGCCTCGGTCTGGTGGTCGATTTTCTCGGCCCCGGCGAAATGCCACCGCCCGGGCCGAAGCCGTTTTTCTCGCTGCTCGATCAATCGATCAGCAAGCAGATCAGCCGGCAGATCGCACGGCCGTTCTGGATCGACACCGTGGGTCGCTCCAGCCTGGTCGAAATCCGCATTCAGCTCGACGATGCGGTGATGCGGGTGTTTGCGCTGCGCAGTGCGGCCTACGCGTCGAACTCCGAGATCTTCCTGTTATGGATGGTCGGCACGTCGACGGTGCTGCTGATCGTCGCGGTGCTGTTCCTGCGCAATCAGATCCGGCCGGTGCTGCGGCTCGCGGACGCCGCCGAGAGCTTCGGCAAAGGCCGCGACGTGCCGAACTTCCGGCCGCGCGGCGCCCGCGAAGTGCGGCGCGCCGCCTATGCGTTCATCGAGATGAAGGCCCGTGTCGAGCGCTCGATCGAACAGCGCACCGCGATGCTCGCGGGCGTCAGCCACGACCTGCGCACCATCCTGACCCGCTTCAAGCTCGAACTCGAACTGATCGGTGATGCGCCCGAGACCGAGGGGATGCGCAAGGACGTCGATGAGATGTCGGCGATGCTGGAAGCCTACTTGGCGTTCGCGCGCGGCGACAGCGGCGAGCAGGCGCAGCCGACCGACATGGCGGCGGCGCTCGAGGAACTGCGCTCCGACGCCGAACGCCATGGCCACGTGGTCAGCGTCGCCTTCACCGGTCAGCCGGTGGTGACGGTGAAACCGGCCTCATTCAAGCGCTGCCTCGCCAATCTGGTGTCGAACGCCGCCCGCCACGCTCATACCATCGCGATCACGGGCGCACGCGATCACCGCTATCTGACGGTGACGATCGACGACGACGGCCCCGGCATTCCGATGGCGATGCGCGAAGAGGTATTTAAGCCGTTCCTGCGGCTCGACGACGCCCGCAACCAGGACGAAGGCGGCACCGGGCTGGGCCTCGCCATCGCCCGCGACATCGCCCGCTCGCACGGCGGCGACATCACCCTCGGCGACAGCCCAATGGGCGGCCTGCGGGCGACGGTGCGGGTGCCGGTATAGGCCGAAGCGCTAACCCCACTCTCCGCCGTCATCACCCGCGTATGCGAGGCCTCTGCAAAACCTGACTGTTCTATCCAGATGTGATTCACTTGCGCGTAGTCGGAGGTGAACGGGATGGCGCAGGACAGTTTCATTGAGGCTTTGCTGCCGGCGGGCTTTGGGCGCAACG
>NZ_JAZDRK010000030.1:0-39458 GCF_047501505.1 Rhodopseudomonas sp. G2_2311 | reverse complement strand
TCCTTGGGTCGTTCAACTCTGCCGTTGTCACGTTGACGGTCGCACCGCTTCGCTCGTGGCACCCCCACCCCCGCCCCCTCCCCGCAAGGGGGAGGGGAGAAGAGGCGCCCCTCTTGGCGTACCGCTCGGTTCTCCGCTAAAACTGCGGCCAAGCAAGCAACAAAAGGAAACGGCATGAACATTCTCCCCGGCTCCATGCGGTTCGGTGCGGGCCAGCCCGTCAAGCGTCTCGAGGATCAGCGCTTGCTCACCGGGCACGGCGGCTATCTCGACGACAAGGCCGCCGATGGCGCGTTGTGGCTGGTGGTGATGCGCTCCCCGCATGCGCATGCCGACATCGTCTCGATCGACACCGAGGCGGCGAAGGGGATGCCGGGCGTGGAAGCGGTGCTGACCGGCGCCGATCTGATCGCCGACGATGTCGGCACCATTCCGACGCTGCCGATCTTCAAGCGGCCCGACGGCTCGCCGATGGCGCTGCCGCTGCGCCGGCTGCTGGCGCATGAGAAGGTTCGCTTCGTCGGCGAGCCGGTCGCCGCCGTGGTCGCGACCTCGCAGCTCGCCGCGCAGGCGGCGATCGAGGCGATCGCCGTTGAATACAACGAACTGCCGGCGGTGACCGATCCGACCGCGGCGATCCAGCCCGGCGCGCCGGCGGTGTGGGCGGAGACGCCCGACAACATCGTGGCGGCGATGAGCTATGGCGATGCCGCCAAGGTCGATGCGGCGTTCGCCAGCGCCGCCCACACCGTGTCGCTCGATCTCGTCAGCCAGCGGCTGATCCCGTCGGCGATGGAGCCGCGCTCGACTATTGCGGAGATCGAGAAGAAGACCGGCCGGCTGATCCTGCACACCCAGTCGCAGACCCCGGGCCAGACCCGCGACGCGCTCGCCGAGGCCATCCTGAAGCGGCCGAAGGAGAGCATCCAGGTGCTGGTCGGCGATATCGGCGGCGGCTTCGGCCAGAAGACCGGCGTCTATCCGGAAGACGCGCTGGTGGCTTACGCGGCGGTGAAGCTGAACCGCAAGATCCGTTGGCGCGGCGATCGCACCGATGAGTTCGTCGGCGGCACCCATGGCCGCGACCTGACCTCGACCGCCTCGTTCGCGCTCGACTCCAAGGGCAAGGTGCTGGCCTATCGTGTCACCTCGATCGGCGGCACCGGCGCTTATTTGGCGGGGGCCGGCGTGATCATTCCGCTGGTGCTCGGCCCGTTCGTGCAGACCGGTGTGTATCACCTCCCGGTGGTGCATTTCGACATCAAGGCGGTGATGACCCACACCGCGCCGGTCGGCGCCTATCGCGGCGCCGGTCGGCCGGAGGCGGTGTACATCGTCGAGCGGCTGATGGACGCCGCCGCGCGCAAGCTCAACATGGACCCGCGCGCGATCCGCAAGATCAACTACATCAAGCCGTCGCAGTTGCCCTACACCAACGCGGTCGGGCAGGTGTACGACAGCGGTGCGTTCGCCCACATGATGGACCGCGCCGCCGAGCTGTCCGACTGGGACGGCTTCAAGGCGCGCAAGAAGGCGGCGCAGAAGAAGGGCCTGCTCTACGGCCGCGGCGTCACCAGCTACATCGAGTGGACCGGCGGCCGCGCCCACACCGAGAACGTCAAGCTGCACGCCACTGCCGAAGGCCGCGTCGTGCTGCATTCCGGCACCCAGGCGATGGGTCAGGGACTGGAGACCACCTACACCCAGATGATCGCCGCGGCGCTCGACATTCCGCTCGACAAGATCGACGTGGTGCAGGGCAACACCGATCTGGCGATCGGCTTCGGCAGCGTCGGCTCGCGCTCGCTGTTCGTCGGCGGCACCGCGGTTGCCGTCTCGTCGGCCGAGATGATCGCCAAGGCGCGCGAGAAGGCCGCCAACATCCTCGAAGCCTCGATCGAGGACATCGAGTACTCCGGCGGCATGCTGACCATCGCCGGCACCGACCGCAAGATCAGCCTGTTCGAGATCGCCGCCAAGGAGAAGGGCGCGCGGCTCAGCGTCGACTCCACCGGCGAGGTCGACGGCCCGTCGTGGCCGAACGGCGCGCATATCTGCGAGGTCGAGGTCGACCCGGAGACCGGCGTGTCCCGCGTGGTGCGCTACACCACGGTGGACGACGTCGGCAATGCGGTGAACCCGATGCTGGTCGCCGGCCAGATCCATGGCGGCGTTGCCCAGGGCGTCGGCCAGGCGCTGTACGAGAACGCCGCCTACAATGACGACGGCCAGCTTCTGACCGCGAGCTATCTCGACTACTGCATCCCGCGCGCCGATAACCTGCCGCCGATCAACGTCACGCTCGATCCGTCGGTGCCGTGCAAGACCAATCCGCTCGGCGCCAAGGGCTGCGGCGAGTCCGGTGCGATCGGCGGTCCGCCCTGCGTGGTGCACGGCGTGCTCGACGCGCTGGCGCCGCTCGGCGTCACCACGCTGAACACGCCGCTGACCCCGGAAAAGGTCTGGCGTGCGATCCAGGACGCCAAGTCGGCCCAGGCGGCTTAGAACCTCAACGCCCGCAATACCGACAAAGACACACCGGCGCATGCTATGCTGCGCCGGTTCGCGTGCGGGAGAGATCGATGCGGAAGTTTCTGACGGTGCTGGCGGCGCTCGCCGCGCTCAGCCTGAGCAATTGCGGCTACAACACCATCCAGAGCGAAGACCAGGAGGTGAAGTCGACCTGGTCGGAGGTGGTGAACCAGTATCAGCGGCGCGCCGATCTGGTGCCGAACCTCGTCAATTCGGTGAAGGGCTTCGCCCAGCAGGAAAAGGATGTGCTGCTCGGCGTCACCAACGCCCGCGCCAAGGTCGGCAGCATCCAGGCGACGCCCGAGGTGCTGAACGATCCGGCGGCGTTCCAGAAGTTCCAGCAGGCGCAGGGCGAACTGTCGAGCGCGCTGTCGCGGCTCTTGGTCGTCACGGAGAACTATCCGCAGCTCAAATCCGATGAGCTGTTCAAGAACCTGATGGCGCAGCTCGAAGGCACCGAGAACCGCATCACCGTGGCGCGCAACCGCTATATCAAGGCGGTGCAGGCCTATAACGTCACCGTGCGGTCGGTGCCGACCAACTTCACCGCGATGATGTTCGGCTACAAGGAAAAGCCGAACTTCACGGTGGAGAACGAGAAGGAGATTTCGACAGCGCCGAAGGTCGATTTTACTCCGACACCGGCGCCTGCGCCGGCCAAGTAAGCGCATGACCGCGGCGACGATGCGCGCCGTCCGCGCCGGATGGCTGGCGCTGTTGCTGATTGCGATCACGGCGGCGCTGGCGCAGTTCGCCCGCGCCGACGTTGCGGTGCCGGCGCTGACCGGCCGCGTCGTCGATCAGACCGGCACACTGTCCGAAGCTGCGGTGGCACGGGTCGATCAGAAGCTGAAGGCATTCGAGGCCCGCAAGGGCAGCCAGATCGCAGTGCTGATCGTGCCGACCACCCAGCCGGAGGCGATCGAGCAGTTCTCGATCCGGGTCGCCGAAGCCTGGAAGATCGGCCGCAAGAAAGTCGATGACGGCGCGATCCTGCTGGTCGCCAAGAACGACCGCAAGCTGCGCATCGAGGTCGGCTACGGCCTCGAAGGCGCGCTGCCCGACGTCACCGCCAAGCGCATCATCGACGAGATCATCACGCCGAAATTCAAGGCCGGCGATTTCGACGGCGGCATCGAGGCGGGCGTCGACCGGATGATCGGCGTGATCGACGGCGAACCGCTGCCGACGCCGCAGCCGCAGCACGAATGGGCGGCGCCGGAATCGATGGATGAGTTGACCGGCTGGGCGATCCCGCTGTTGTTCGGCACGCTGGTGCTCAATGGCTTTCTGAAAGCGGCGCTCGGCCGCGTCGCGGCGTCGGGGCTGACCGGCATCATCGTCGGCGCGGTGGCGATGCTGTTCGGTCTGGTCTGGTACATCGCGCTGGTGGCGGGCTTCGCCGCGTTCCTGCTGGCGCTGGTGATCGATCTGTTCGGCGGGCCGACGATCTCCTCGGGACGCCGCGGCGGCTGGTCCGGCGGCACCTGGACCGGTGGCAGCAGCGGCTCGTCGTGGTCGAGCGGTTCGAGCGACAGCGGCTTCAGCGGCGGTGGCGGCAGCTTCGGCGGCGGCGGCGCCTCGGGAAGCTGGTGAGGAGAGACGCAGCATGGGCATCCGGCGGATCGGCAAGCACCTGTTCACCAGCCGCGGCGCGGTGCACCGCGCATTTTCGCCGGATGCGTTCGATGCGATCGAGCGTGCCATCAAGGCGAGCGAAACCCGCCACGTCGGCCAGATCCGCTTCGTCGTCGAAGGCGCGCTCGACGGTGCGCCGCTGTTTCGCGATCAGCCGGTGCGCGAGCGCGCGCTCGACATCTTCTCGCAGCTTCGGATCTGGGACACCGAGCACAACAACGGCGTGCTGATCTATCTGCTGCTGGCCGACCGCAACGTCGAGATCATCGCCGATCGCGGCATCGACGGCCGCGTCAGCGCCGACACCTGGGAGGCGATCTGCCGCGAGATGGAGGCCGAGTTTCGCGAGGGCCGGTTCGAGCAGGGCGTGCTCCGCGGTATCGACCGCATCACCGCGCATTTGGCCGAGCACTTCCCGCGGAGCGGCCCCAGCCCCAACGAAATCCCCGACGCACCGGTGGTGGTGTAGTAACACGGCGGCATTCCGCCTCGCCCCGCGTGCGGGGAGAGGCAGCAAGCGTCGGCGCTTGGCTTTCGAAACGAAAGCGCCTCACGCCTTCGCAGATGGTCGCGCGTCGATGCGCTTGAACCACTCGGCGATGTTGGTGTTGGCGGGGTCGAGCGGCTGGCCGACCTTGGCGCCGAAGTCGAGCCAGCAGTACAGCAGCAGATCGGCCAGCGTCAGCCGCGAGCCGCAGACGAATTCCTTGCCCTTCATCTGCTCGTTCATCCAGCGAATGCGATCAGCCGCCATCTTCTTCAGCCCGGGCGCGGCTTCCGGCACGCACACCATCCGATCCTGAAACATCTTCAAGCCCTCGGCGAAGCGAAAGCCATTGAGCAGCGGCTCGCAGATGTAGAGGTCGATCCGCCGCGTCCACATCCGGCATTCGGCACGCTCTTCCGCTGTGGTGCCGATCAGCGGCGGCTGCGGATGCTTCTCCTCGAGATATTCGCAGATCGCGGTGATCTCCGCCAAGAAGCTGCCATTGTCGAGTTCGAGAGTGGGCGTCTGGCCGTGGGGATTGCGCACGAGATGTTCGGGCTTTCGATTCTCGCCGGCGCGGACGTCGAGCGTGTGGGTCGGAATCGTCAGGCCCTTCTCGGCGATGAACATCCGCACCAGGCGAGGATTGGGTCCGATCGAATCGTACAGCTTCATGGTCGTCTCCCTGATCGGCGCTTGGCTGCGCCTTTGCTGATCGATCTGTCCTAGCGCGGGACACCGTGCGGTGCAAAGCCGCGCGGTGCGTCATGCTGTGCGCGTTCCTCACGATTCGTGAAATTTCCGTAACCGTCGGCGGAAGTAACGATTTCGCAAGTAATAAAAGTTACCGAATAGTATCAAGCTGATCTGGAGGATTTGACACGTGGACGAGCATCGCAACGAGCCCATCGGTGAACAGCAGACCGGCGCGGCCGACGCGACGGACGGAGCGCAGGCGAATGCCGGCAGCCCCGAAACAAGCTCGGCCTCCGCGCATCAGGCGACCCCGGCCAATACCCCGGCCAATACGGGCGCCGCCAAGCCGAGCGAAGCGAAGCCCGCCGGAAAATCCGAGATCGAGAAGTCGGACGGCGTCAGCCGTCCGCGCCCCGGCACCGTGACCATCATGGCGCCGTCGCCTCGCGAAAATCTGTATCGGCACTGGGACGATGAGATCGAAGTCGAGGCGCCCGATGAGGCGAGCCAGTCCGCGGTTCATCGCTTCGGCGTGCGCAAGCTTGCAGCGGTTGCTGCGGCTGTGATCCTGGCGGCGATCGCTGGTGCGGTCGGTGGTGCACTCGCCACCGCCAGCCTGTCGCATCGGAGCGACGCCGAGACCACTGCGGCTTCGGCGCAGGTGAAGACGCTCGACGCGCAGGTGGCGCAGCTCCAGACCGAACTCACGGCGCTCAAGGCCGATCTCGACCACGCTGCCAAGCAGAGCACGGCGCAGCTTGGCAAGACGGCGGACCGGATCGAGAAGCTCGAGAAGGCGCAAGCCGAGCCGGCCGCCAAAATCGCCAAGCTGAGCGAGACCGTCGAGAAGCTGCGCACCGCGCAGGTTCAGCCGCCGGCTGCGCCCGCGCCGGCTCCGGCCAATGTCGCCGCGGTCCCCGCCAAGGACGTCACCGGCTCGATCACGCCGAAGGCCGACGCTGCGAAGCCGGGCCGCTTGCCGACGGTCGAAGGCTGGGTGCTGCGCGATGTGTATGACGGCGGCGCGGTGGTCGAAGGTCGCTCCGGCACTTACGAAGTCTATGCCGGTGATCCGATCCCGGGTGTCGGCCGCGTCGATGCGATCCGCCGCCAGGACGGCCGCTGGGTCGTGGTGACCAGCCGCGGTCTGATCGTCGCCCGCTGATCGACAGCCTCATTCCTGACATTTCAACGGCGCCGGCTGTGAGACAGCCGGCGCCGTTTTGATTTGGCTCTCCCGCGGAGCCTTGATGAGTTGTTCAGGCGCGCGCCGGACGATAGCAATGAGTTGTCGCCGGCGCGCGACTACCGAACGGCGCGTCAGCGCTCGACGAACGCCTTCTCGACTACGAAATGACCAGGCTCGCTGTGGTTGCCCTCGCGGAAGCCGCGCTCGCTCAGCATCGCCGGCAGTTCGGCGAGCATCGCCGGGTTGCCACACAGCATCACCCGGTCAGACTCGAGATCGAGACCAGATTGGCCGAGATCGTCGAACAGCTGCCCCGACGCGATCAGATCGGTGACGCGGCCGCGGTTGCGGAACGGCTCGCGGGTCACGGTCGGGTAGTAGTGCAGCTTGTCGCGGATCAGATCCCCGAGGAACTCGTGGTCGCGCAGGCCCTCGACCAACTGCTCGCCATAGGCCAGTTCGGCAATCTGTCGGCAGCCGTGAACAAGCACGATTGACTCGTAGATGTCGTAGATCTCGGGATCCTTGATCAGGCTGGCGAACGGGGCCAGCCCGGTGCCGGTCGACAGCAGCAGCAGCCGCTTGCCTGGGATTAGATTGCCGGCGATCAGTGTTCCGGTCGCCTTGCGCCCGACCAGGATCTGATCGCCTTCCTTGATCTGCTGCAGTCGCGACGTCAGCGGTCCGTTGGGCACCTTGATGCTGAAGAATTCCAGCTCTTCCTCGTGATTGGCGCTCGCCATGCTGTAGGCGCGCATCAACGGCCGGCCGTCGACTTCCAGGCCGATCATCGCGAACTGACCGCTCTGGAACCGGAATCCAGGGTCGCGCGTCGCGGTGAAGCTGAACAGGGTGTCGGTCCAGTGCCTGACCGACAACACCGTTTCGGTTTGGAATGCACTCATCGTCTTCTCCTCACCCGCAGGTCATCTCCTGCGTCCGATGAGACGATGTCGCGGATATCGACCCCTTTTCGCAATTGCGAAATCGCACTCGCCGTCAATAAATTGCAAAATTTCCCGGAGGGCGGCGCCGAGAGGCGCGCCGTGCTGATTTTTTGCGGATCCGAGCAATTTGTTTCCGCGCCGAGGTGGTCTCGCGGCCAGCCTCACGCCCCTTCGACGGGAGAGACCCTTATCGAGACAGTGCACGCATTCGGCGAAATCGAGGTCGATCTCGCGTGCTCGACGTAGCAGCTCGCGGAGGGGCGCGCCGCCTCCTAACCGACGGCACCCGATGCGCGTAGCGCCTTGATGGCGGCGTCGTCGTAGCCCGCGTTGCGCAGCACTTCGTCGCTGTGTTCGCCGACGCCCGGCGGCTTGCGCGGCCGGGTCTTGGTGCTGCCTTCGATCCAGATCGGGCTGTTAATGGTGAGCGTGGTGTCGTTTTCAAACGGCACCAGTACTTCGTTCTCGATCAGCTGCTTGTCGGTGGTGATGTCGTCGAGAATCCCGACGACGCCGAACACCAGACCGGTGCCGTCGAGCGCTTTGCGCCATTCGGCGAGATCGCGCGTCGCAAAGATCTCGTCGAAGATGCCGATCAGGTCGATCGAGCGCGCGTGCCGATCAGCCTTGGTGGCGAAACGCGGATCGTCGGTGAGATCCTCGCGGCCGAGGCACTTCGTCAGCGTCGGCCACTGCTTCTCTTCATTGAGCAGCGACAGGATCAGCCAGCGGCCGTCGCGGCAGCGATAGTGATTGGCCACCGCGTTGAGGGCGCGCTCGCGCGGGCGCCGCGGCTGGAACTCGGCGCCGACCAGCTTGGCCTGCGCCAGCACGCTGGTCGACCACAGCCCGTTGGCCATCAGGTTCGACTTCACCTCGCTGCCTTTGCCGGTGCGTTCGCGCTTGTACAGCGCGGTGACGATCGCGCCGAACAGCGACATCGCGCAGGGATGGTCGCCCATGCCGGCGACCGACCGCGCCGGCGTGGAGTCTTCGTCGGCGCGCACCAGATCCATCATGCCCGAGCGCGCCCACCACGCGTTGCTGTCGAAGCCCGGCTTGTTGGCTTCCTCGCCGCGCTCGCCATAGCCGGTGAAGCTCGCATAGATCAGCCGCTCGTTCAGCGGCGCGAGGTCGGCATAAGCGACGCCGAGCCGCGCCCGCACCGGCGGCGGGAAGTTGGTGATGAACACGTCGGCCTCGGCGACCAGCTTGCGCAGCACCTCCTTGCCCTCGGGCTTGGCGAGGTCGAGCGCGAGGCTGCGCTTGTTGCGGGCCTCCAGCATCCATGCGTAGTTCTGGTCGCTGATCGGATAGCCCGGCAGGTTCGGCAGGTTGCGATAGGGATCGCCCGCACCCGGCGGCTCGATCTTGATGACGTCGGCACCGAAATCCGACAGCACGGTCGCGGCCGCCGGTGCAGCAATGAAACTCGCGCAATCCAGCACCTTGAGGCCGCTGAAGATGCCGTTCTCGTCCATGCGCGTGAGCTCCCCTGTTTTCTTGTTTTTCGCAATCCGGAATTCTCGGTGCTACGTGCCGCCGGATACGTCCGCATATGAGCCGGCTTCGTAACGTGATGCAATATAGGAACCGGCATGGCGGTCATCCCGGGTGCTATGCGGGATCAGAATGGAATTAGCCGCGTCATTGCTAGCGCAGCGAAGCAATCCAGCGCGTCGAGCACTAAGCTATGGATTGCTTCGTCGGCTTCGCCTCCTCGCAATGACGGCAGCTAATTTTGGCCCGTCAGCAGCGCGGCATTGCCGCCGGCGGCTGCGGTGTTGATCGACACCGTCTGTTCCAGCGCGAAGCGCGGCAGATAATGCGGGCCGCCGGCTTTGGGCCCGGTGCCGGACAGGCCGGAGCCGCCGAAAGGCTGGACGCCGACGACGGCACCGATGATGTTGCGGTTCACATAGACATTGCCGGTCGGCAGCCGTGCGACCACGCGCGCGATCGTGTCGTCGATCCGCGATTGCACGCCGAGCGTGAGTGCGTAGCCGGTGGCGGCGATGTCATCGAGGAGATCGTCGAACTCCGCCGCTTTGTAGCGCACCACATGCAGGATCGGACCGAACACTTCCTCGGTGAGTTGCGAGGCTCGGCGGAGTTCAAAGATGTGCGGCGCGACGTAGTTGCCACCCGTTGGTGCCGTGCCGGCGAAGTGAAGCTGCGCTTCGCGTTTCATCTTGGTGATATGCGCGTCGAGCCTGGCTTTGGCCTCGGCGTCGATCACTGGTCCGACATGCGTCGCCGGATCGCGCGGATCGCCTATTTTCAGTTCGCGCGCCGCGCCGGCGATCATCGCGATCACCCGATCGGCAACGTCATCCTGCACGCACAGCAGCCGCAGCGCCGAACAGCGCTGGCCGGCGGAGCGGAACGCGGAGGCGATCACGTCGTCGGCGACCTGCTCGGGCAACGCAGTGGCGTCGACAATCATCGCGTTGATGCCGCCGGTCTCGGCGATCAGCGGCACAATCGGACCGTCCTTGTCGGCCAGCGTGCGGTTGATCGCGCGCGCGACCTCGGTCGATCCGGTGAACACGACGCCGGCGATGTCCGGCTGTTCGACCAGTGCGGCGCCGATGCGGCTGTCGCCCTGTAGCAGTTGCAGCGCCTCGCGCGGGAGACCGGCTTCATGCAGCAGGCGCACCGCGACCTCGGCGATCACCGGCGTCTGCTCGGCCGGCTTGGCGACCACCGCGTTGCCGGCCATCAGCGCCGCGGTGATCTGGCCGAGGAAGATCGCCAGCGGAAAGTTCCATGGGCTGATCGCGACGAACACGCCGCGCCCGCGCAAGGCCAGCGTGTTGCGCTCGCCGGTTGGGCCGGGGAGCTCCAGTGGTTCGCCGAACAGCCGGCGGCCTTCGCTGGCGTAGTAGCGGCAGTAGTCAATTGCTTCGCGCACCTCCGCCACGCCATCGTCGAGCGTCTTGCCGCCCTCGTCCTGCAAGAGGGCGATGAATGCCGCACGGCGCTGCTCCAGCAGATCGCCGGCACGCCGTAGGATCCCGGCGTGATGATCGGCGGAGGTTCGGCTCCAGGATTCGAAGCCGTTGCGTGCGGCCCGGACTGCAGCCGCGGCTTGCTCCGGTGTGGCAGATGCAAGGGTTGGCAGCGTCCGGCGTGCATCTTCGATCTCGCCGAGCAGCGCGGCGAGCGCGCTGCGGTCACCGAGTTCGACGCCGCGCGAATTGAGCCGTTGCGGCTGATACAGATCGCGCGGCAGCGGGATTGCTGGGTTGCGTGCATTCTCCGCATTGCCGATCAGTGCGGCCGGTCGCGCCAGCAACTCGTCGATCGGCACGCTATCGTCGCCGGCCTGCGCCACGAAGGACGAGTTTGCGCCGTTCTCCAACAGCCGCCGCACCAGATAGGCCAGCAGGTCGCGATGCCCGCCGACCGGCGCGTAGATCCGGCACACTGTCTGCGGGTGCTCGGCGAGCAGCTGCGCGTACAGCGCTTCGCCCATGCCGTGCAGCCGCTGGAATTCGTAGCCGTCGCAATTCCCAGCCTCGGCCAGGATGGTCGCGACCGTGAGTGCGTTGTGGCTGGCGAATTGCGGAAACAGGCGCGGGCGCAGCGTCAGCAGCCTGCGCGCGCAATGCAGGTAGTTGAGATCGGTCATCGGCTTCCTGGTGAACACCGGATAGTCGGCAAGCCCGCGCTCCTGCGCGCGCTTGATCTCAGTGTCCCAATAGGCGCCCTTCACCAGCCGCAGCATCATACGGCGGTCGAGCGCGCCCGCCAGTTCGGCGACATGGTCGATCACCGCGGCGGCACGCTTCTGATAAGCCTGCACGGCGAGGCCGTAGCCGTCCCAGCCTTTGAGCGAGGCATCGGCGAAGCAGGCGGCGAATACCTCGAGCGACAGTTCAAGCCGGTCGGCTTCTTCGGCATCGACCGTGAAGGCGAGGTCGTGGTGCTTGGCGAGCCGCGCCAGCTCGAGCAGCCGCGGCGTCAGTTCCCGCATCACACGGTCACGGCTGATTGCCTCGAACCGCGGATGCAGCGCCGACAGCTTCACCGAGATCCCCGGCCGCGCCGGCAGCGCAGCGTTGCCGGCACTGCGGCCGATTGCGGTGATCGCATCGGCGTAGGATTGGTAATAGCGTTCGGCATCCTCGGCGGTGCGGGCGCCTTCGCCGAGCATATCGTAAGAATATCGAGAGCCCTCGCGCGCCTGTGCCTGGGCGCGGGCGAGTACGGCCTCGATGGTCTCGCCGAGGACGAAGTGATTGCCGATCAGCCGCATCGCGTGGCGCGTCGCGGCGCGCACCGGGGGCGCACCGATCCGCTTCGTCAGGGCCGCCAGCGTGCCTTGCGGCGTCTCGCCGGCGTGGACCAGACGTGCCGATAGGCCGAGGGCCCAGGCCGAGGCGTTCACCAGCACGGCGTCGGACTTGATGCGATGATGCGCGAAGTCGCCCTGGCCGAGCTTGTCCTCGATGAAGGCGTCTGCAGTCGCGGCATCCGGAACCCGCAGCAGCGCCTCGGCCAGCACCATCAAAGCCAAGCCTTCCTTGGTCGACAGCGCGAACTCGCGCAGCATCGCCTCGACGCCGCCCAGGCCATGTTCGGAACCGCGGATCGCGGTGATCAATTCGGTGGCGAGAGGGTCGATCCGAGCTTCACGATCGGGCGGCAGCGCGGCGGTCACCAGCAGCTCAGCGGCCAGCGCAGCATCATCCGGCGCGTAAGCCGCGGTGAATTCGGCAAGCGGCGGGTCTGACGGCATGGCAGTCGGCTCCCGAAGCCAGATAGCTGTGGACGGCACGCATCAGTGCAGCCAGCAAATGCAATGCCATCCAGGCTGCCATATTGGCACGGCCGGGGCCGGACGCTAGCTTCGCCTCGACCACAGGGAAGGCTGGGAGCGGGGATGAGGGTGACGCGCGGCAAGTCCAACGCACGACGGTTCGGTGCGCTCGCGGCCGTGGCGCTGGCCGCCTGGTTCGGTGCGCCGGCAAAGGCGGCCGAGCTCAGCTCGCAGGTCTCGTATCTGTATAGTTCGGTGTCGATCTTCCCGCCGAGCGCCAAGGGCATGACAGTGTGCTACGGCTTCGTTTGCCGCCGCCGCTACGAACTGGCGTTTTCGGCCGGCGATCGCGCCGCGCTGTCGCGGATCATGGCGTCCGGCAGGGCCTCGGCCGCGGCGGAACGAGCCGCGGTGCAGAAGGCCGTGGTGTGGCTCGACCGCCGTCTTGGCCCGGTGCTCGGTACCGACAAGCGGATCGCGCGCGCCGATTTCCGTTACTTCGACGACAAGCACAATTTCGACTGCTGGGACACCACTCGCAACACCACCAGCCTGCTGCTTGTGATGCAGGAATGGGGCCTGTTCAAGTATCACAGCGTCGGCGATCCCAAGTATCGCGGCAATGTCCTGGTGCTGCAGACGCCGCACAACACCGCGGTGCTGACCGAGCGTGCCACCGGCGCGCAATGGGTGGTCGACATGTGGACCCGCGCTTATGCGCAGACGCCGGAAGTGATGCCGGTCGATCAGTGGGTCAAGCTCGACTGAGATGATGGTTCGGTGCGCAGGCTGTTCAGGCCAGCACCAGGTCCTCATTCAGCACGACGGCAAGATCGCCGGCGCGCTCGACCACGCAGACCAGCATTGGTTCGGTGCGACCGCGGATTTCCAGCTCCAGCGTCGGCAGCGCCTGTTCGGACAGGCCGGCGGTGGCGCGGAGTTCGTCCGACAGCAGCGTCTCGCAGCCGAGCGACTTGGTCATGTCCTGCAGCCGCGATGCGACGTTGACGGAGTCGCCGAGCGCGGTGAACACCATGTTGTCGCGATAGCCGATCTCGCCGAGTACAACTTCGCCGCCGTGCAGGCCGATGCCGAAGCGGATCGGCTCCGGCAGATCGTGGCCGAGAAAACTATTCAGCTCGTCGATCGCGGTGGCGATCGTGCTGACGGCACGGATCGCGTTGCGGCAGGCCTGGTGCGGCGCCTCGGTGAGGCCGAACAGCGCCAGCATGCCGTCGCCGACGAACTGATTGGGCTGGCCGCCGCAGGCGATCACGCTGCGTGACACCGCGCCAAGGAAACGGTTGACGATGAACACGGTGTCGAACGGCAGCCGGCTTTCGGCGAGCTTGGTCGAGCCGCGCATGTCGACGAACATGCTGACCAGATAGCGCTCCTCGCCGACACGCGCGGCGCGCGCCGCTTTGCGCGCGACGGCGACGTTGCGCGGTTGAAACACCGGCACGAAGGCGAGGTCTTGCGTCGGCTTGAGCTGGCAGGCGAGTCGGATCGACGGATCGTCGCCGGTGCCGATCGAGGCGAGCACGAAGGCCTCGCGCGGCGACGGCGGCGGCAACGCGGCGGGATCTCCCAAGACGTGGATCCGGCAGGTCGAACAGCGGGCCCGGCCGCCGCAGGCGGAGGCATGCGGGATGTTGTGGCGCTGGGTCGCTTCCAGCACGGTGAGGCCCTTCGGCACCCTGATGCTGTGCTCGCCATCATAGGTCAGCCGGACCATGCCGCCGCGCCGTTCGATGATCGCGCGGACCGCGCGGGCGATCAGGGCCAGGGCGATCAGGCCGAGATAGAAGATCAGGAAGCCGTTGCCGATCGCTTCGAGCGTCTGCTGCTGTTCCGGCGTGCCGAGATTGGCCGGGGCGAGATTATCGGCCTGCCATTGCGGGGAAGTTGCCTCGCGCGCCACCTCGCGGCCGCCCTGGTAGAAGCCGAGCAGCGCCAGCGTCGGGATCAGCACTGCGGCGGCGAGCAGCCACGGCATCGCGCGGCGGAACGCCGGCTTGATCCGCAGCCAGACGTAGAGCCCGATGCAGCCGTGGGTCCAGGCGATCACCATCACCGCGACCATCAGCCAGGCCCGATACGTCGGCGAAGCCACGAAGTAATTATACAGCACCTGCGGATACAGCCGGTCCTGGTCGTACAGCACGCTGCCGAGCCGCATCACGATGACATGGCTGTAGATCATCAGCGGCACCGACAGCCCGAGTATGAGCTGCAGCGGCTCCAGCGTCTTCCAGCGGAACTGGCGGCGCTGATACAGCGCCCACAGCCCGAGCCCGGCATGCACCGTTACCGAACCGTAGAACAGGATCGCGATCGGCAGGAACTGCCAGATCTCCAGGTGCCACATCACGCCGGCATGCAGAGCCGCCGGCGAGATGTTGCCGAGCGCATGGTTGAGGAAGTGGCTGAGCAGATAGGTGAACAGCACCAGCCCGCAGAACATCCGGACTTGCCGAAGCCCGATGCCGCCGAGCCAGCCGGCCTTCTTCCCGCGGGCAGAAGCGTTCTGCTTTTTGTTCGGCTTCGCTCGCGTCGCCATCAGTGAGTGCATACCTCGATCGCGTCATTCCGGGATGCGCTGGCCAGCAGCGCAGGGCCGGAATCCTCAATCCCTGTGAGTGGTTTTGGATTCCGGGCTCGCTCGACTTGGTTCGCGCCCCGGAATGACGATCGTTGTGTCAGCAGGCGCGGATCAGCACAAGAAACTTCGGCGTAACATAGCTTAGCGCAGGTCTCCGCCGAACGGGACGCTACTCGTCCTTCTCCCGCTTCTTCATCAGATCCTTGACCAGATCGCCGAGCTGCGGGCGGGGCAGGGCATCGAACGGGAGCGGGCGGGTGAGGTCGATGGCGGCGAGGCCGAGCCGTGCGGTCAGCATGCCGTTGACGACGCCTTCGCCGAGCTTGGCCGACAGCCGCGAGGCGAGGCCGTGGCCGAGTACCGATTGCATCACGCTGTCGCTGAGCGCGATGCCGCCGGTGATGGCGAGGTGCGACACCGTCTGCCGCATTAGCTTGAACATGCCGAGCGCGCCGGGGCGGCCGCCATACAGCCGCGCGAGCTGGCCGATCAGACGAGTCGCAGCGATCGCCACGAACAGCACGTCGATCAGCGCCTTCGGGCTGATCGCGGTCACCAGCGACACCCGCTGCGCGGCCTTCGAGATCAGCACCTTCGCTTCGAGGTCGAGCGGCGTCATCAGTTCGCGCTCGGCGAGGCGGATCAGGTCGGCGCCGTCGATGATGTCGTCGATATGCTTCTGCAGCGTGGCCCGGCCATGGGCGAGCTGCGGGTTGGGATGCTCGAACTTCAGCAGCTCGCGGATGATGGCGCGGGCTTCGGCGCTATTGTCGGTCTCCAGCACGCGGGCAGCGCGAGCGTGGAGCTGCTCGATCCGCGCCAGCCGGATCAGGCCGAAAGCTTCGCGGCCGATGATGATCGCCAGCGAGCCGCCAGCCAGGATCGCCAGCACCATGCCGATGGTGCCGAGCGTCTGGCTCTGCGCGAACAGGTCCTCGACCAGCTTGCTGATCCACAGCCAGAACGCCAGCGACACCAGTCCGGTCGCGGCGCTCCAGAACACGGTGCCCCAGCGGAAGCCCTTCTTCGGGTTGATGACGCTCTTCGGCGCTTTCGGCGCCGAGATCGGCGGCTCGGCTTCGCGGGCGAGCTCAACCCTGGCGCGCGGCGGCGGGGGTGGCGGTGCGGCCCCGGCCGCCGACGCGGCAGGCTTGGCGTCCGCTTTCGCGGACGGCTTGGCCGTGTAGCTGCCGCCGCCGTCATCGGAATCGATCAGCACCACGCTCGGGTCGCTGAGCTTGAAGGTCGCCGGCCGGCGAGGAGGAACCCGCTCGGTCATTGCAGTCGGTCTCCGATAAGGAACTGAAGCGCCCGGTCGAGGCGGATGTGAGGCAGCGCCGGACCGTCGGGATCATGGCTGTCGAGCCGCGGTGGGCGGAAGCGCAAAAAGCGGAAGTCGGCTTCCTGGTGCGAGCCGGCGGCCAGACCGCGGAAGGTGTCCTCGCCGCGGAACAGGCCCTGCAGATTGGTCGGCAGGTCGCCGGGGAAGGTGGCGACCTCGGTTTCGCCGTCGAAGACCTCGCCCTCGGCCATTTCGCCGGCGATCGGCGTGCCGACGATCGAGGGCAGCCGGTCGCGGCCGCGCTGCACCTGGGCCTCCCGGGTGGCGCGGACGGCGGCCATCGCCACCACGTCGACCTTGGCGCCGGCGAATTCGGCCCGTCGCATCGCCTGGTCGACCAGCTTGCGCAGGATCGCCTCCAGCCGGTCGTGGCTGGAATGGTGCAGATGGTCGGCCTTGGTGGCCGCAAACAGGATCTTGTCGATCCGCGGCCGGAACACCGAGCTGAGCAGCGTCGAGCGGCCGACCCGGAAGCATTCGAGGATGCCGGCCAGCGCGGCTTCGAGGTCCTGCAACGCCTCGGGCCCGGCGTTGAAGGCCGACAGCGCGTCCGCCAGCACGATCTGGCGATCGAGCCGGGCGAAGTGATCGCGGAAGAACGGCCGCACCACGGCGTCCTTATAGGCTTCGAACCGGCGGCGCATCATCGCCCACAGCGAGCCATCCGGCGCGATGCCGCCGTCCGGCACGTCGAGCGGCGCGAAGGTCAGCGCCGGCGAACCGGCAAGATTGCCGGGCATCAGGAAGCGGCCCGGCGGCAGCAGGCTCATCGCGAACTGCTCGTCGCGGCAGGCGCGCAAGTAAGCGGTGAACAGCCGCGCAGCTTTCAGGGTTTCCTGCTCGTTCTCGCGTCCTTTGGGATCGAGCGTGGCGAGATGGGCGTGCCACTCCCACGCTACCCGGGCTCGCGGGTCCTGGCGCGACAGCGCCAGGCTTTCGGCCGCCCAGCGCTCGTAGCTCTTGGTCAGCAGCGGCAGGTCGAGCAGCCATTCGCCCGGATAGTCGACGATGTCGAGCGTCAGCGTGGTCTCAGAGCCGTTCTTGCGCTGATAGTCGATCACCAGCCGCAGCTCGCTGATGTCGACAGTCGAACTCGGCCATTGCCGCTGTTCGATCAGCGTGGCGAGGAAGTTCTCATAGGCGAAGCGAGGCACCGCATCGTCCGGCTGCGGCGCCAGCCGCGCGGTGGCAATCCGCCCGGTCGACATCGATTCAAAGATCGGAAAACGGCCGCCCCGGCACAACCCGTGCACGAGAGCGGTGATGAACACCGTCTTTCCCGCGCGCGACAGACCGGTGACGCCGAGCCGGATGGTCGGATTGAACAGGTTCTCGCTGTAGTCCTTGAGCGCCCGCGCCGAGAGCCACGCATCTTCGAGCAGATTGGAAAAATTGAAGGCCATGCGCCAAGGTTCAATCGTCAGAGTTGCCGGCGAAACTAGCCGGAAACCGCCGATTCGTGCGACAATCCGACCTGTCCTGGCGGTCTTGGCTTTGCCGCCTTTCCGGCGGAAAATTCGTGCTCGATCGGACGGTGGCGGTGGCCGAGCGTGCCGCAGGATGTGTATCGCATCGCCGACCGGCGTCATGAATGCGCCAGATCAATTCGGATAAGGTGTTCGAGAACAGGGTGTTCGCTGCAGAATGACGATCTTCCGCCTCAAGCAAATCGTGTCGCATGCCAGGATCGACGCCAAAGGCGCGGTCCACTGGAACTACGATCGCGCCGAGCTGATCGCCGATGGCGTCGTGCATGTGCTGGGCCTCGTCGCCGGTTTGATCGCCGCGACCGCGCTGGTCACGCTGACTGGCGTGTTCGCATCCACGCCGACGATCGTCTCGGTATCGGTGTATGTTGCAGGGCTGCTGGCGATGCTCGGCCTGTCGGCCGCGTACAATCTCTGGCCGGTATCGCCGCGCAAATGGCTGCTGCGGCGGTTCGACCATTCGGCGATCTACATTCTGATCGCCGCAACGTACACACCGATCATCAGCCAGATCAAGGATCAGATGTTCGGCCTGGCGCTGCTCGCCGGCGTCTGGGGCGTGGCGGTGGTCGGCATCCTGCTGAAGCTGTTCAAGCCCGGTAAGTTCGACAAGCTGTCGGTCGGGCTTTACCTCGCGCTCGGCTGGAGCGGCATCATCGCCTACGATCAGGTGGTCGAGACGCTGCCGGCCACGGCGATGTGGTTCCTGGCGATCGGTGGCCTGTTGTACACGCTCGGCGTGATCTTCCACGCTTGGCGGCGGCTGCGGTTCCAGAACGCGATCTGGCACGCCTTCGTGCTGGTCGCCGCCGGCTGCCACTACGTGGCGGTGATGGATCTGGTGCTGGCGTAACGTAGCCGGAGCCGGATCTTTCCGATATGAACGCCCCCGCCAACAACAAGCGGGGGAAACAACCATGCAGATCGCGGGCAAAGTCGTCGTCGTCACCGGCGGCGGCAATGGAATCGGGCAGGCGCTGTGCGAAGCCTTTCACAAGGCCGGCGCCGCCAAGGTCGTGGTCGCCGACCTCGATCAGGCCCGCGCCGAAGCGGTCGCCGCATCGATCGGCGGCGCGGCGTTCAAATGCGACGTAGCAAGCGAAGCCGACATCAAGCACGTGATCGAGGAGACCGAGCGCCAGTTCGGGCCGATCGATCTGTTCTGCTCCAACGCCGGGATCGGCGGCGGCTTCGATCCGATGGCCGAGAATGCCGGCGGCTCTTCCGACGAGCCGTTCATGAAGAGCTGGATGATCCACGTGATGGCGCATGTCTATGCCGCGCGGCATCTGGTGCCGCGCTACAAGGCGCGCGGCGGCGGTTACTTCCTCAACACCATCTCGGCGGCGGGGCTGCTGTCGCAGGTCGGCAGCCCGGCCTATTCGGCCACCAAGCACGGCGCGGTCGGCTTTGCCGAAAGCCTCGCCATCGCCCACAAGGCGCACAACATCCGCGTCTCGATCCTGTGCCCGCAGGGCGTCGACACCAACATGCTGCGCTCGATCCCGAAGGGGCCGCAATCGGCCGACGGTGATCTCTCAGCCGAGCAGGTGGCCAAGGATGCGTTGCAGGGCATCGAGCAGGAAACGTTCCTGATCCTGCCGCACCCGCAAGTGATCGACTACATGCGCAAAAAGACCGAGAACTACGACCGCTGGATCGGCGGCATGGCGAAGATCCAGGCCAAGCTGCGCGAGACGTTCGGCGGCAAGGCTTAGATCGTCTCGCTGGTTCTGTCGGCGCCCTGTCGTTTGGCATCTGCTTCAGTATGTCACAGCGGCGCCGAGGAACGGATCGCCCACTCGGCGTTCCGTCTGTACAGGCGCACAGTGCGGCGTCTGCTATGCGATCGCACCGTCGTCCGGGCGGTGCGATTCTTGTTATCGGCAGCCAACGGAGAACTTGATGTCAGATCATTCCCATCGCCGGCCAAGCTGGGTGGCGCGCAGCCTCGCGGCGATCGCCCTCACCAGCATCTATTGCTTCAGCTTCGTCGGCGCCGCGGCGGTGGTCTCAGGCGTGACCAGTACTCAAGCGCATGCCCAGCGCGGGCGTGGACGTGGCTATAGCGGCCGGGGCTATAGCGGTCGGGGCCGCGGCCGCGGTCGCGGCTGGGAACGTGGACGGGGCCGCGGCGGGTATTACGGCGGCCGCTGCGTCGTCAACGCCGCCGGCGTCCGGATCTGCCTGTAACGCTCAGGCTGCCCGCACGATCTCGCGGACGTGGTCGAGCGTTTGCTCGATCATGTCCGCGCTGACGTCGAGATGCGTGCAGGCGCGGATCCGGCCTTCCATCATCGCCAGCACGACGCCGCGCCGGCGGAGTTTTGCGACCATGTCGGTGCCGGAGACGCCCGCGCCGTCCGGCTTGAAGAACACCAGATTGGTCTGCGGCGTCTGCACCTCGATGCCGTCGATCTGCGCCAGCCCCGAGGCGAGGCGACGCGCGTTGGCGTGATCATCCGCAAGGCGATCGACCTGATGATCGAGCGCGTACAGACACGCCGCGGCGATCACGCCGGACTGCCGCATCGCGCCGCCAAGCCGCTGCTTCCAACGCCACACTTCATCGATGAAGTCGCACGGGCCGGCCAGCACCGCGCCGATCGGCGCACCGAGGCCCTTGCTGAAATCGATCCACGCCGAATCCCAGCCCTTGGTCATCTCTTTGGCGCTGATACCTGTGGCGACCACCGCATTCATCAGCCGCGCGCCGTCGATATGCGTCCATAGCCCGGCGTCCTTGCCGGCCGCGGCGACCGCATCGAGCGTGGCCTGCGGCCAGATCGTGCCGCCGCCGATATTGGCGGTCTGCTCGGCGCTGACCATCACCTGCGGGGGCTCGTAGCGGGTCTTCGGATGCAGCGCGGCGCGGAAGGCCTCGAGTGAGAACTGGCCGTCGTTGCCGTCCAGGCCGGTGATCTGAAAGCCGCCGAGCGCGGCGTGCGCGCCGCCTTCGCGCGACAGGATGTGCGCGGTGCGATGCGCGATGATTTCGTCGCCAGGCCGGCAGGTCGCGAGCGTGGTTGTGACGTTGCACATCGTGCCCGAGGGCAGGAACACCGCGGCCTGCTTGCCGAGCAGCGCCGCGACGCGCTCCTGCAGCAGGTTGGTGGTCGGATCGTCGCCGGTCTGTTCGTCGCCGACCTCGGCGCGCGCCATTGCCTCGCGCATTGCCGGCGTGGGGCGCGTCTGGGTGTCGGAAAGCAGATTGATCCGCACCGGCGGCGCGTTGGGATCTGGCTGGGGAGGGATGTAAGCCATGCCCGAGGCTAACATGCCGGGCGCGGAGCGGAAGAGCATTGCACGGACACGATCAGGTCAGCGGGGTGTGATTGGTACCATCCCCGAGAACGTCATTCCGGGGCGCGCGAAGCGCGAACCCGGAATCTCGCGGTTACCCCATGCGGCCTTCGCCACGCACCCGCTGAACTCTCATGCGCAATATTCTCGAGATTCCGGGTTCGCTCACTTCGTGAGCGCCCCGGAATGACGGTGACTTGTCATTCGCACCGCGCAAACAAAAAGGCCCCGGCGAACCGGGGCCTTGATGCATCGGACTGAGCAGCAATCAGTACGAAGAAATTAGCGCGAATAGAATTCGACGATCAGATGCGGCTCCATCTGTACCGCGAACGGCACGTCGGAGAGGGCCGGGATGCGCGCGAACTTCGCGGTCATCTTGTTGTGGTCGACTTCGATGTAGTCCGGCACGTCGCGCTCGGCGAGCTGGCTGGCTTCGAGCACGAAAGCGAGCTGCTTCGAGGCTTCCTTGACCTCGATCACGTCACCGACCCGCACCTTGTAGCTCGGGATGTTGACGCGCTTGCCGTTGACCTTGATGTGGCCGTGATTGATGAACTGGCGAGCCGCGAACATCGTCGACACGAACTTGGCGCGGTACACCACGGCGTCGAGACGGCGCTCGAGCAGACCGATCAGGTTCTCGCCCGAGTCACCCTTCAGACGGGTCGCCTCGACGTAGATGGCGTGGAACTGACGCTCGGAAATGTTGGCGTAGTAGCCCTTCAGCTTCTGCTTGGCGCGGAGCTGCACGCCGAAGTCAGACAGCTTGCCCTTGCGGCGCTGGCCGTGCTGGCCGGGGCCGTATTCGCGGCGGTTGACCGGGCTCTTCGGACGGCCCCAGATGTTCTGGCCCATCCGGCGGTCGATTTTATACTTAGCTTCAGCGCGCTTTGTCATCGCGTCCTCTAGGGTTTGAGTTGTGAGGAAACGCGCCCTCCTGTGCATGGGGAAAATCCCCTGCCGACAGGTCCGTCCTTAAAGCATAAGGGGAGGACCACGGGTCGCGAAACGCAACGCGGGCCGAAACCGGCCCGCGAGCGGGGGCTTTCTAGGGGCAAAGCCCTGGGATGTCAATTCGGGCCGCTTCAAGGTCCGGCTGCGGCCCGCAGCGGCCGGGGCGGGCGTTCCAACCGTTCGATCTCGGCCGCGATCGTGGTGTTCAGCACCTGCTCGAGGGAGGTCGTGATCCTCGCGATCGGGGCGGCGTCGATCACCCGGTGGTCGAACCGGACGATCACCTCCAGGCGGCCGTCGTCGGCGAGTCGGCCGTAGCTCAGGATGTAGGGACCGGGGCTGACCGGGTAGAGGTCGCCGGGACCGAAGGCCGACACCGAGGACAGCCCAAAGCTGCCGAAGAAGTTCGCCCGCGGCCGGTCCAGCGACATCCCGGCCCACCAGGCGATCCGCCGCAGCGGCCACGGCATCCGGCTGATCCGCAGCAGCTTGCGGAACATCGGCACGCTCTCGATCGGCGCGGTGCTGGCGCTGCGGATGATCGCATCGACCTCGGGCAGCGGTAGCGTGTCGGCTGCAGTCACCTTCTGCATCAGCACGCAGTCTTCGCCGTCGATGCGACGGGCGACCGCGATCATGCCGACGCTCTTCGGCACCTCGAAGAAGTGCGGCCACGGGAAGTCGATATACAGCGTCCGCAGCACCGGCTCGTCGCGGGCCACCAGGCTGAATGCCTTGGCGAAGATCGCGGCGAAGCCTGGGGGCGATGCCGCCGCAGCCCGGGCCCGCGCCAGCGGGCCAAGATGCAACGTGCGCCGGTAGCTGATCAGCGGCACGCCCTGCGAGGCGTGCATCAGATCAGCAATCAACCTGCGCGGCGCCGAGATCCGACGTGTTTTGCCCCGCATTACTTGACGGGTGTTGCGAGCGGCTTGGTCTTGTCGACCACCCACACCGCCATCACCTTGGCGCCCTTGTCGCCGTGCACCTTGGCATCGTGCACCACGCCGGCCGGGATCACGTAGGAGTCGCCGGCCTTGAGGTGCTTGTCGGGTTCGCCGTCGATGCTCATCACTGCTTCGCCCTCGAGCAGATAACCGGTCTCGATGCCGGGATGGGTGTGGCGGCCGATATTGCCGCCCGGCGGCAGCTCGGCGAGGCCGCTGACGGTGACATAGCCGTCGGGGAATTCGATCTTCTGCAGCGGCGTGCGCTTGATGCCGCTCTGCTGCGCGACGGCAGCGCCCGCAGCAGCTACCACGGCGCATGCGACCAGGATGTGACGCAAGGTTTTGATTGTCATTGGGGCTCCTCCGGGGCGCAAAGCTAGCAGCGTCCCGGCAGGCGGAAAAGCGCTCAGGCCGGAATGCGGCCGCCGAAATACGGCGCCAGCGCCGCGCTCGCCCGCGGATGCCGGCCCGAGGTGAAGATCATCTCGGCGCCCGGCGTGGGCGCGTGGCCGGTGGCCGGGCCGAGCAGGGTGACGACGCGGCGGGCGATTGCCGGGGCCGGATCGATCCAATCGACTGGCCAGGGCGCCAGCCGGACCAGCCGGTCGAGCAGCAAGGGATAATGTGTGCAGGCCAGCACCACCGCATCGGTGCGGCCGCGTTTGGCGTCGGCTTCGACGAAACATGGCGCGATCTCGGCGCGGATCGCCGCGTCGGTCACTTCGCCGCCGCCGAGCGCGGTTTCGGCCAGGGTGGCGAGCCGGATCGATCCGACCAGCGACACCTCGCAGCCTTGGGCGAAATCGCGGATCAGCGCGCGGGTGTATTCGAGCCGCACCGTCGCTGAGGTGCCGAGCACCGAGACACGCTTGGTGCGGGAGCCTGCGCAGGCCGGCTTGATCGCCGGCACGGTGCCGACGAACGGCACCCGGTAGCGGGCCCGCAGCGGCGCCAGCGTCATGGTCGAGGCGGTGTTGCAGGCGATCACGACCAGGTCCGGCGCATGCGCCGCGATCAGTTCGCCCATCAGCGGCACGACGCGGCCGATCACCGCCTCTTCGCTGCGCTGCCCATAGGGGAAGAACGCGTCGTCGCCGACATAGACGTAGTGCGCGTCGGGGCGGGCGCGCACCACTTCGCGCAGCACCGTCAGGCCGCCGAGGCCCGAATCGAACACCAGGATTGTGGGGAGCGAGGTCACGGCGGCGACCTTACCCGATCTTGGTTAGCTTTCGGTTGTCGATCGCGCGATGCAGCCCTGCGGAGACGGCAAAGCCACCGGGTCAGTGGCTGTCGGCGACCTCGGTCGGCGGCACCTTGCGCTTGACCCGCTTGATGGTGCCCGAGAACGTGAACAGCGGCCGCTCGCCGCACTTGAGGATGCCGCGCACGAAGATCAGCGATTTGCCGGCCCGGGTGACTTCGCCGGTCGCTTCGATCAGCTCGCCCTCGAATGCCGCATCGAGAAATTCGGCGCCGAATGCCACCGTCACGCCCGGTCCCTGCAATTCGCGGACGGCGATCGCGAACAGGCAGTAGTCGGCGAAGGTCATGAAGCAGCCGCCGTGCACCGCCTTCATGCCGTTGAGGTGCTTCTTCTCGACCCGGAAGGCGCAGCGGACGCGGCCGTCGTCATCGATCCGGTGCCAGAACGGCCCGTTGTGCGATTCGAAAGTGTCACGCGTCCACGTCCGCCAGCCGGCGAACTCACCTTCGGTTGCGGTGAAAAGGTCCGGGCGACTGGGACGTGTCGGTTCGACGGTGGTGGTCAAGGGGCGTTATCCTTTGGTCTATCGTTTGGTCCATAAAACTGATGCCGCGCTGCAATGCAAATCCACAAATCTAATTGACACTGCGCAATTGGCAGGCAGGTCGCCGCTGTATACCCTCCCGGGCCGCAAAACCGGCCGCGTAAGGGAGAATAGAATGAGCGACCAGATCAAGTATGTGCTGGACGAGGAGAACATCCCGAAGTCCTGGTACAATCTCAACGCCGACTTCCCGACGCCGATGCCGCCGGTCCTGCATCCGGGCACGCATCAGCCGGTCGGCCCGAGCGATCTGGAGCCGCTGTTTCCGATGGAGCTGATCCTCCAGGAGGTCGCGACCGAGCGCTACATCGAGATCCCCGAGCCGGTCCGTGACGTATTCCGGATGTGGCGCCCGGCGCCGCTGATCCGTGCGCGCCGCCTCGAGCAGGCGCTCGGCACTCCGGCCAAGATCTACTTCAAGTACGAAGGCGTTTCGCCGGCCGGCTCGCACAAGCCGAACACCGCGGTGCCGCAGGCGTGGTACAACAAGCAGGCCGGCATCAAGAAGCTGTCGACCGAGACCGGCGCCGGGCAGTGGGGCTCGTCGCTGGCGTTCGCCGGCTCGCTGTTCGGGCTCGACGTGCTCGTCTTCCAGGTCCGCGTGTCGTACGACCAGAAGCCGTATCGCCGCGCGCTGATGGAGACCTACGGCGCCCGCTGCATCGCGTCGCCGTCCAACGAGACCGACTCCGGCCGCGCCATTCTGGAGAAAAATCCGAACAGCCCAGGTTCGCTCGGCATCGCGATCTCCGAAGCGGTGGAAGTCGCCGCCAAGAACCCGGACATCAAGTACGCGCTGGGTTCTGTGCTCAATCACGTGATGCTGCACCAGACCATCATCGGCGAAGAAGCGATCAAGCAGTTCGAAATGGCGGGCGACGATCCGGACGTGGTGATCGGCTGCGCCGGCGGCGGATCGAACTTCGCCGGCCTCGCATTCCCGTTCCTCGGCCTGCAGCTGCGCGGCGGCCGCAAGCGGCGCATCATCGCGGTCGAACCGGCGGCGTGCCCGACCCTGACCCGCGGCACTTACGCTTACGACTTCGGCGACACCGCGCATCTCACCCCGCTGGTGAAGATGCACACGCTCGGCTCTACCTTCATGCCGCCGGGCTTCCACGCCGGCGGCCTGCGCTATCACGGCATGAGCGGGATGGTGTCGCACGCCTACGAACTCGGCCTGATCGAGGCGCGCGCCTACAAGCAGGTCGGCTGCTTCGAAGCCGGCGTGCAGTTCGCTCGCACCGAAGGCATCGTGCCCGCGCCGGAGTCCACGCACGCGGTCCGCTGCGCGATCGACGAGGCGCTGCGCTGCAAGGAGGAGGGCAAGTCGGAAACGATCCTGTTCAACCTCTCCGGCCACGGCCATTTCGACATGCAGGCCTACATCAACTACTTCGAAGGCAAGCTGGTCGATCAGGATTACGACGAAGCCGACCTCGCCACCGCGCTGGCCGGCCTTCCTGCGGTCGCCGCCTGAGCAGCACGGGCGTCCTCCTCGGACACCCCATCCAAGAACGACGTCATGCCCGGGCTTGACCCGGGCATCCACGTTTTCGGGCACGGTGCCCGCGGCCGTGGATGGCCGGGACGAGCCCGGCCATGACGGATCGGGCAAGATCCTTTGCCAGATCAACGGGTTCGCAGCGATCGCCGGCCCCGAGCGCCATCCCCAGGCGCGCAGAAAAGCCTTTCCCCTTTGGGCCGTTCTTTCTACATAACAGCGGTCCGCGCCGGCCCCTCCGGCGTGCCGAGGAATGCTGCCCTATGTCCGCTCCCGAGCCGAAGATCACCCCGGAATTGATCGCCAGCCATGGCCTCAAGCCCGATGAATATCAGCGCATTCTCGACCTGATCGGGCGCGAGCCGACCTTCACCGAGCTCGGCATCTTCTCGGCGATGTGGAACGAGCACTGCTCGTACAAGTCGTCGCGCATCCATTTGCGCGGGCTGCCTACTAAGGCGCCGTGGGTGCTGCAGGGCCCGGGTGAAAACGCCGGCGTGATCGACATCGGCGACAATCAGGCGGTGGTCTTCAAAATGGAGAGCCACAACCATCCGAGCTACATCGAGCCGTATCAGGGCGCGACCACTGGTGTCGGCGGCATCCTGCGCGACGTCTTCACCATGGGCGCGCGGCCGATCGCCTGCCTCAATGCGTTGAGCTTCGGCGATCCGAGCCATCCCAAGACCCGGCACCTGGTGTCCGGCGTGGTTGCCGGTGTCGGCGGCTATGGCAATTCGTTCGGCGTGCCGACCGTCGGCGGCCAGACCCGGTTCCACACCCGCTACGACGGCAACATCCTGGTCAACGCGATGGCGGTCGGCCTGGCCGATGCCGACAAGATCTTCCTCGCCGCGGCGAGCGGCGTCGGGATGCCGATCGTCTATCTCGGCTCCAAGACCGGCCGCGACGGCATGGGCGGCGCCACCATGGCGTCGGCCGAGTTCGACGAGGGCTCGGAGGAGAAGCGGCCGACCGTGCAGGTTGGCGATCCCTTCGCCGAGAAACTGCTGCTCGAGGCCTGCCTCGAGATCATGGCCAAGGACTGCGTCATCGCGATCCAGGACATGGGCGCGGCCGGCCTGACCTGTTCGGCGGTCGAGATGGGCGCCAAGGGCGACCTCGGCGTCGAGCTCGATCTCGACGCGGTGCCGACCCGCGAGACCGGCATGACCGCCTACGAGATGATGCTCTCCGAAAGCCAGGAGCGCATGCTCATGGTGCTGAAGCCGGAGAAGGAAAAGGAAGCCGAAGAGATCTTCAAGAAGTGGGGCCTCGACTTCGCGATCGTCGGCTACACCACGCCGACCAAGCGGTTCGTAGTCAAGCACGGCGGGCAGGTGAAGGCCGATCTGCCGATCAAGGAGCTGGGCGACGAGGCGCCGCTCTACGATCGTCCGTGGGTGGAGTCGCCGAAGCTGCCGGTGATCCACGCCCGCGATATCAACGCGCCGATGGGCGCGGCCGAGGCGCTGGAGAAGCTGCTGGCGACGCCGGATCTGTGCAGCAAGCGCTGGGTGTGGGAGCAGTACGACCACGTCATCGGCGGCAACACCGTGCAACGCCCCGGTGGCGATGCCGCGGTGGTGCGCATCGAGGACGGCCCGAAGGGCCTCGCGCTCACCGTCGACGTCACGCCGCGTTACTGCGAGGCCGATCCGTTCGAGGGCGGCAAGCAGGCGGTGGCCGAAGCCTATCGCAACATCACGGCGGTTGGCGGCAAGCCGCTGGCGATCACCGACAACCTGAACTTCGGTAATCCGGAGCGGCCCGAGATCATGGGCCAGCTGGTCGGCTGCTTGAAGGGCATTTCGGAAGCCTGCATCGCGCTCGATTCGCCGATCGTCTCCGGCAACGTCTCGCTCTACAACGAGACCTCGGGCCGCGGCATCCTGCCGACCCCGTCGATCGGCGGCGTCGGCGTGCTCGACGACTTCACCAAATCGGCGACGCTGGCGTTCAAGGCTGAAGGCGAGGCGATCCTGCTGATCGGCGACACCAAAGGCTGGCTCGGCCAGTCGGTGTACTTGCGCGAGATCTGCGGCCGCGAAGAAGGCGCGCCGCCGCCGGTCGATCTCACCTGCGAAAAGCGCCATGGTGACGTTGTGCGCGGCATGATCCACGCCGGCACCGCGACCGCCGTGCACGACCTGTCCGACGGCGGCCTGCTGGTCGCGCTGGCCGAGATGGCGATCGCCGGCAACATCGGCGCCGCGCTCGACGCGCCGCCGGCCGAGATCGTGTCGCACGCCTGGTGGTTCGGTGAGGATCAGGCCCGTTACGTCGTCACCGTGAAGGAAGCCGATCTGCTCGCGGTGAAGACCAAGCTGAAGACGATCGGCGTGCCCTGCGTCCAGATCGGCGTCACCGGCGGCCACGCGCTGAAGATCGAAGGCGAACGCAGCGTCGACATCAAGGCGCTGCGTCACGCCCACGAGCACTGGCTGCCGGACTACATGGGCGGGAAGGCGTAGTCGCCTTCGGCCTCTCCAGCGTCATTCCGGGATGCGCTGCGTAGCAGCGCAGGCCCGGAATCCATAGTCCCTGGACTCGCGGATGAGCACGGCGGATGACGCCGTGCGCGAGCAACAGATTCGGTGGTTATGGATTCCGGGCTCGCGCTGCGCGCGCCCCGGAATGACGGAAGAGGGGCCTCACAGCACCCGATACGCGCCCGGAATCTTCCGCAAGAGATAGGTCGTGGCCCAGCTCAGCAGCAGGCCGAGGGTGAACACGATGGCGGCTTTGACGATCGCCGGCAGGTCGTAGTCGTACAGCCAGTACTGCAGCCACAGCATGTAGGCGTAGTGCACCAGGAAGATGCCGTAGGCGTCGTGCTGCAGCGGATCGAGCAGGCTCCAGCCGCCGCGGCGGAAGCGCAAAAATACGGCCAGGATCGCAAAGATGATCGCGGCGCTGAAGGCGGTGAGGGCGACGCTGTAGCTCGCCTCGTACCACATCGGCAGGTCGTCCGGGTTGTCGAGGATACCGCGCTTGATGCCGATCAGGCCCCACATCCCGAGATACGGTACCAGCGCGACCAGCAGCCAGATCCACCATTGCTGCGCCAGCTTGCCGCCGGCACCGAGCACGCTCTGCTCCGGATGGCAGGCGCCGATGCCGGCGCCGATGAAAAAGTACGCGGTGTACAGCAGCACGCGGCTGGCCTGCACCGCGAACGGTCCCCATTCGAACCAATAGGTCGAGGTGTAGTACAGCCGTGACGGCACGTAGAGGATCGCGGTGACGACGAACACGGCGCCGATGAACAGCGCCGGCGACTTATAGCCGAGCTTGGCCAGATGATTGATCGGATCGAGCGAATGCCGCGAAATCCGGTACAGCCCGCCGCCGATCACGCTGAAGATGAACAGCACCCACAGAAACCACAACGGTCCGCTCGGCCACGGGCCGACCGTGATCATGTTCTCGTAGAACTTCGCGAAGGTCTCGGTCGGGTCGGCGCGCAGCGCCAGTGCGTAGTAGGCGATCGGGATCACCGTGAAGGCTGCGATCACGAACGGGATGCCGAGCCGGATCAGCCGGTCGCGCGCCAGCGAGCCGAATTTCGGCCGGTGGTCGAGGCTCGGCCACAAGAACAGCCCCGACAGCATGAAGAACATCGCCATGAAGAAGCTGTCGGTGGCGAGCACGATGCAGTCGAAGCCGATGAACGACGACGGATCGGTGTGACCGAAATAGGTGTACGGGATCACCGAATGGTGGATCAGCACCAGGATGGTCAGGAAGGTCCGGGTCCGGTCGAGGGACAGGTCGCGCACATGCGAAGCTGCGTGCGCGGTCATGCCGCCGGTGGTGGGATAGGTTACAGTCACGACAAGAGCCCCGCGCGATGCCGCCGGTGAATTACGATACTGCGCAATAGCTGAATCGCCTCTTCGGCGAATTGCTAGGGTTTGAATTCTTCGATTTGAACCTTTTGCGGATAGAACGCCAGATAGCCGGCGATCTCGGCCATCGCCGGAAACGGCTCCTCATAGCTCCACACCGCGTTGGGCTGCGGCTCGCCCCCGGCCACGATGCTGAAATAGCTGGCATCGCCCTTATAGGGGCAGTGTGTGACACGCGTGGTCTTCTCCAGCAGGCTCATGTCAGCGTCTTCCCGCGGAATGTACTGCACCGGCGGATAGCTCGCCTCCTGCAGCGTCAGCGCCCGGCGGGTCTCGGCGATCACCTTGCCGTCCGCGCTGATCCGGACGCCGTTCGGGTTTGCCGTGATCGTGATCGGATGATCGGGGCCGGGGAGCTTCATGGGCAGACCTCAGGGTGCGTTTCGGACCGGCGTCGCAGTCACCTCGCCGCGATGTACCGGCGTGGTGGCTTTGAAAGGGACGCACTGCCATATAGGATGGCGGTGCAAGATTGCCACCGCGCGCCCCGCGCCGGCGGCCGCGACGATCTGGAGGATGACCGAATGCCGATGGATGCCCGCGACATCGAGGCCATGATCAAGGCCGCGATTCCCGACGCGGAGGTGACGATTCGCGACCTCGCCGGTGACGGCGACCATTACGCCGCGACCGTGATTTCGGAGTCGTTCCGGGGCAAGTCGCGGGTCCAGCAGCACCAGATCGTCTATCAGTCGCTGCAGGGGCAAATGGGCGGCGTGCTGCACGCGCTCGCGCTGCAGACCGGCGTGCCGGAAGCCTGACGGCAGGCAACCCCTGTCCGAAGCCGGGCGGCCTCGCCGTTAGGCCGCCCTGCGTCTCGCACGATCGCCAATCGAGCTGCTGCTAGTCGAGCCGCGCAACGCGCGCGGTTGCGCGATCCATGCGCCGGCGCATTGCGTTGACGCTGTCGGACAGTTCTCCGACATGCTGATCGACCAGCGTGCCGCGGGCGATCTCCTCGATTTTGCACATCTCGTCCTCGACACGCGCCAGCGTTTTTCTTGCGCTTCCGGTCAGCGACAGCAGAATGACCCGCCGGTCTTCAGCGGATTGAGTGCGGATGAGCAGGCCGCGCTGCTCCAGTGGCCGGATCTGCGCCGAGACGAACGATCCCTTCATATTGAGCAGCGCCGCGACTTCGCCGACTGGGACGCCATCCCGGTCGGCCAGAAAGTCGACCGCCTTGATCACCAGCCATTGCGATCCCGTCAGGCCGCCTCGGCGCCCGAGCAGTTCGGCCATCCGCAGGATTGAAAAGCCGATGGCAGATACATCCCAGACCAGACGACGTAGCAGACGATCGGCATGATCGATGTCGGTGGCGGTGCCGATCGTTTCGTCGGCGGCTTTGTTGTTCGTCTCGGGCATTATCCCGTCGTCCTTTCACCAGGTGCCACGCCTTTGGTGCCCTGCGCGAAGCATCGCCTCTCCAGACAAAACGGAGCGGATGCTTCGAGTCAGGCCGGCGAGCGCTGATGCGCCCGGCACGGGTGGCGAAATTTCATCGGCATTTGGCGGGTGGAGCGGTGTCGCGGCGCCCGGACTCGTCGTCGGTCAGACGGCCTGTTTGGGCGGGGGCGTATCGGGACTTGCCCGCAGCGCGATCGCCAGCGAAGACCCGGCAAAGCAGGCCTTTGCGCTGTCCGGCGATGGTCGTCCTACCAAGGAGGCCGGCATGACGGCAGATGAACACGAGGGGCAGCGATCGCAGACCGAGATGGCCGAGGCGTCGGTGCTGTCCTGGGCAGAATGCGTGCTGAGCACGGCGGTCGCGGCCACCTCTGTCGGATGGAGGCAGGCGATCTGATGCAGCAGGCCTGAGACGAGATAAAGCGAGATCACCACGATCAACGATAGGCGACGGCGCCGCTGTGCCGTGTCGGTCGAAAGCCATCGCATGAATCCGCTTCTCATGCGGGATCGCATAACAAATCTGTCACAATCCGAAAAGGCGGGGCGAGCGCACGGCCATGGTCCGCGGCGCGGCGCCAACGTTAACGAAGGCTTTACAGCCGCGTAGCACCGTGTCGGCGGGTGGGACACATGTCGAACTGGCGGGACGAAAAGGCGAAGGCCAACGCGCTGGCGCTGGCGCGGCTGACCAAGCGCTTGCCGGAGGTCTTCCCGCAGGCGGTGCTGATTCATGCCAAAGCGCGCGCCTATGTGCCATCGACCCTGAGAGTCGCCGTCGACTCGTATTGGCGGGCGCATCCGCTGCGGGCGGAGCGGCTGGCGCGTGTGCTCGCGGCGCGCAGCGGCGCCCCCGCCGGCTGGCAGTGGCACGTCGGCGATCTCGAGGCCGGACTGCCGGCGACGTTTCGAACCCCGCCTGCGCCATATCGTGAGAGAGCTCACCAGCGCGGCCCCGGCTTTTGCTGCGTCTGCGGCCAGCCGGTGTATCGGTTCGGCTGGCACGCCGATCTGTGGGGTGCCGGCATCAACAAGAATGCGACCTGGCACAGCGCCTGCGTTACGGCCTGGCAGTTCTGGAATGCGCCGAGTGGCCAGACCAAGCTGCTGCGGCGCCTGCAGGGCCGCCGCTGCCGCGAGACCAATCGGCGGCTATGGCGGACTGCAGAGGTCGATCACCTCGTGCCGCTGTTTCAGGTGTGGCGGCAGCACCGCGATCGCGCATGGCCGGAGCTGCTCGGCTATTGGGGACTGCCGAACCTGCAGGTGATCAATCGCGAGGTCCACGTCGCCAAATGCGCCGCCGAGGCGCGCGGCCGGCGCACCGCGCGGATCGCCGCCGCAGAGGACGCTGCGGTTTAGTCAGGCGACCGACGAGACGCGGTTGTCAGTTCGCTTCGATCGCGTGCACCGAGAACATCACGTCCGGATCGGTCCAGCACCGCGCCGGAGTCCAGCCGGCCTGCTGCGCCAGCTCGCGAAACCGCTCCAGGCCGTATTTGTAGCTGTTCTCGGTGTGAATGGTCTCGCCGTCGCGGAAGCTGATGCGTTCGCCAAACAGATGCACGGTCTGGTCGCGCAGGCTGACCAGGTGCATTTCGATGCGGTGCTGATCGCGGTTGTAGATCGCCCGGTGCGCGAAGGCGGACAGATCGAAATCGGCGCCGAGTTCGCGGTTGATGCGGATCAGCAGGTTGAGATTGAACTTGGCGGTGACGCCGGCGGCATCGTCATAGGCCGGCACCAGGACGCGCTCGTCTTTCTCCAGGTCCACGCCGATAATCATCCGGGCGCCGCGGCCGAGGATGTCGCGGGCGCTCTCCAGGAATCGCAGCGCCTCTTGCGGCTCGAAGTTGCCGATCGTCGAGCCGGGGAAGAACCCGACCTTCGGCAGGTCGCGGACTGCAGGCGGCAGCGCGAACGGCTTGGTGAAGTCGGCGGCGAGCGGATGCACCGCAAGCTGCGGGAAGTCCCGCTGCAACGCTTCGGCCTGGGTGATGATGAAATCGCCCGAGATATCGACCGGCACATAGGCTGCGACCTGGTGGGCGGCGAGCAGCAGGCGGATCTTGGTGGTGGCCCCGGCGCCGAATTCGACGATCGCCGCGTCAGGTTGAATGAAGGCTGCGATTTCGGCGGCGCGGTCCCGCAAAATGCCGAGCTCGGTGCGGGTCGGATAGTATTCCGGCAGTCGGGTGATCTCGACGAACAGCTCGGAGCCGGCGTCGTCGTAGAAGTACTTTGGCGACAGCTCCTTCTGCGGTCTCGTCAGCCCATCCAGTACGTCGCGCGCAAACGCAGCCGTATTGGAATCGAGCCGATGCGCTTGCGTCTGCACAGCGACGTGCACGTTCATAGGCGATCCTCCGGGCTGCGCGCGTGGCGCACTTAGATTTTCAAATCAGGCGCCGTAGTCGGCGAGCCGCAGGCCGGTGAACTGCCAGCGGTGATGCGGATAGAAGAAATTGCGATAGGTGACGCGGCTGTGGCCCTCCGGCGTCGCGCAGGACGAGCCGCGCAACACAAGCTGATTGACCATGAACTTGCCGTTGTATTCGCCGAGCGCGCCGTCGATCGCCTTGTAGCCCGGGTAAGGCGCGTAGGCGCTGCGGGTCCATTGCCAGACGGTGCCGAAGGCGTCGGGAAGCTGACCGGCGCGTGCCGCGACTTCCCATTCCATTTCGGTCGGCAGGTGTTTGCCGGCCCAGCGCGCGAAGGCGTCGGCCTCGTAGTAGCTGATGTGGCAGACCGGGGCGGCGGGATCGATGCTCTGCAGGCCGCCGAGCGTCATGATCTTCCATTCGCCGTCGACCTGTCGCCAGTGGCCGGGCGCTTCCCAGCCTTCACGCTCGGCGCAAGCGAAGCCGTCCATCAGCCACAGCGTGGCGGTGCGATAGCCGCCCTCGGCCATGAACCGCAGCCACTCGGCATTGCTGACAAGGTGCCGCGCTAGCCGCACCGGTCCCACTAGCGCACGGTGCACCGGTTTTTCGTTGTCGAAATGGAAGCTGTCGCCGGTGTGGCCGATCGGGTGGATACCTTCCGGCAGCGTCACCCAGTCGTCGCCAGTATGGTCCGTTGTCGGCAGACGCCACGCCGGGTCATAGGCCGGCGGGATCGGATTCTGCGCGAAAGCATGGAGGATATCGGTGAGCAGCAATTCCTGATGCTGCTGCTCGTGATTGAGCCCGACCTCGATCAGCGGAGCGATCTCTTCGAGCTTGGCAGCGTCTGCGGTCGCGAACCAGTTCAGCATCGCTTCATCGACGTGGCGGCGATACGCCGCGACCTCGGCGACGCCGGGACGGGTGAGAAGGCCGCGCGCCGCGCGGGTATGCCGCGGCCCGGCCGAGACGTAATAGGAGTTGAACAGGAAGGCATAGTCGGGGTGGAACACCTGGTAGCCCGGACAATGCGGGCCGAGCAGGAACTGCTCGAAGAACCAAGTGGTGTGGGCCCGATGCCACTTCGCCGGGCTCGCATCCGGCATCGATTGCACCACCTGATCTTCCGGCGACAGCGGCGCCGCGCGGCGCTCGGTCTCATCGCGCACGGTACGATAGGCGTGGGCCAGCTGAGCGGCCAGATCGCGGGCGGAGACGGACGATGTGGAAGATTCGGCTGCAGAGCTTGCGGCGGAGGACAAAATCGTCACGAGCATCTCCGGTTTGGTGGAAAACGCTGCTGTTGGGAATGAGTTCCAGATCAGATAGGCGCTGGCGACCCGGATGAAAGGCCGGCGGCGTACCGGCGGAGATTTTTCCGATGGTCAGGCGGCCACTCGGGTTCGGCATCGGGCCGCCGAAAAAGGGCAGCGAAGTCAACGCGACAGCCGGGCTCAATCGGTTTTGACTTGGGCTATCCAGAGGTTTCAGGATACATATATGACCGTTCGACCCGGCCGCTGGTGGTCAGCCGGCCGCGCCGCAAAAGGATTCGCCATGAGCATCGAGCAATTCATCGACAACGAAGTGAAGGCCAACGACGTGGTGCTGTTCATGAAGGGCACGCCGCAGTTTCCGCAGTGTGGCTTCTCCGGTCAGGTGGTGCAGATCCTCGATCACATCGGCATTCCGTATAAGGGCCACAACGTGCTCGAGAACGCCGAGCTGCGCGACGGCATCAAGGTCTATTCGAACTGGCCGACCATTCCGCAGCTGTACGTGAAGGGCGAATTCGTCGGCGGCTGCGACATCGTGCGCGAAATGTTCCAGGCCGGCGAACTGCAGAAGCTGTTCACCGACAAGGGCATCAAGGCCGCCGCCTGAGCCCCTTCGTCCGCCAGATCGGTACGGCGACCTGTGAGGTCGTCGTCGCCGACATCACCACGCTCGCCGTCGACGCGATCGTCAACGCCGCCAATTCGTCTTTGCTCGGCGGCGGCGGCGTCGATGGCGCGATCCATCGTGCAGCCGGTCCTGAACTCGTCGCCGAATGTGAAACGCTCGGCGGCTGCGCCACCGGCGATGCCAAGATCACCCGCGGCTACCGTTTACCTGCGCGCCATGTGATCCACGCCGTTGGCCCGATCTGGCACGGCGGCGGCCATGGCGAAGAGGCCGCGCTCGCCTCCTGTTACGCCCGCGCCCTGCAGCTCGCGAACGAGCATGCGCTGAGCTCGATTGCGTTCTCTGCGATCTCGACCGGCGTTTACGGTTTCCCGCCCGAGCGCGCTGCGCCGATTGCGGTTAAGACCACCCTGGATGCGCTGCGCTCCACCACTTCAGTGACCCGAGCGGTGTTCTGTTGCTTCTCGCCCGCGAGTGCCGAGTTGCACCGTGCGGCGCTTGCGGAAGCGGCCCCTTGAAACCGATCCAAGCGCCGCTACCATCACATCTACGAAAAAGAACTCAGGAGGATACGAGAATGCTGCGTCGCGCTGCGCGATGGTTGATGGCAGGAGCGCTGGCCGTAATGGCCGCGAGCCCGGCGATCGCCGAGACCACCTTCGACCTGCCGCCGAGCGTGCAGTTCTCCGACAAGAAACTCGAACGCATCGACGAGTTCTTCAACAAGATCATTGCCGAGGGCAAGATTCCCGGCGCGATCGTGTATATCGAGCGCCACGGCAAGCCGGTCTATCACAAGTACTTCGGCGTTCGCGACGTCGCCACCAAAGAGCCGATGACCGACGACACCATCTTCCGGCTGGCGTCGCTGACCAAGCCGTTCACGGCCTTCGCGGTGATGACGCTGGTCCAGGACGGCAAGATTAAGCTCGACGATCCGGTGTCGAAATACATCCCGGCATTCGCCGACACCAAAGTCGGCGTCGAGAAGAAGCGCGAGGATGGCGAGAAGTATCTCGATTTCGTCGCGCCGAAGCGGCCGATCCTGATCAGCGATCTGTTGCTGCACACCTCGGGCATCACCTACGGCTTCTATGGCGACAGCCTGGTGCGCAAGGCCATCGCGGCGGCCAAAATCTACGATGGCGATCCGAGCAATGCCGAATTCGCCGAGCGGATCGCCAAGCTGCCGCTGCAGGAGCAGCCCGGCACGCTGTGGGACTACGGCAATTCCTACGAGGTGCTCGGCCGGGTGATCGAGGTCGCCTCCGGCAAGTCGTTCTATGAGTACCAGAAGGAGCGGCTGTTCGATCCGCTCGGGATGAAGGATACCCGCTATTATCTGACCACCGAGGAACAGAAGGCGCGGATGGCGCAGCCGATGCCGAACGATGCCGACTTCCGGGTCGGGCGGCCGAGCCGGCCGGACATCGTCAAGAAATGGGAATCCGGTGGCGGCGGCCTGACCTCGACGCCGTCCGACGTGATCCGCTTCGTCCGCATGCTGCACAACAAGGGCGAGCTCGACGGCAAGCGTTATCTCAGCGAAGCCGTGTTCAAGGACATGACCACCGATCACATCGCTCCGAACTCCGGCGTCGAACGCGACTACTTCTATTTCCCGGGTGACGGGTTCGGCTACGGCTACGGCCTTGGTGTTCGCACCGATGCCGGCAACGCCAAGCCGCCGCCGCCCGGTTCGCTCGGCGAATTGAAGTGGGACGGCGCCTCGGGCTGCTACTTCGTGGTCGATCCGAAGCTCGACATGTTCTTCGTGCTGATGGAGCAGACCCCGTCGCATCGCCAGCCGATCCAGCGCGAGCTGAAGAAGCTGGTGTATGAGGCGCTGGACAACTGATGATGCGACGTCAGCCGTTGCGCGCGTAGAGCATCGGCACTGACGTATCGAGCATCGCCTCGACCACGCTGACGCCGTCCCATGCAAGGGCGCGCGTCAGCGCCGGCGCCAGCTCCTCGCTGCGCGTCACCCGCATTGCATCGCAGCCGAGCGATTGCGCCAGAGCGGTGAAGTCGATCCCGGGCAGCTCCAGCCCGGGCACGTTCCGCACCTGCATCACCTGGCTGAACGAGCGCATTGCGCCGTAGCCGCCGTTGTTCAGCACCACCACGGTCAGCGGCAGCTTGCGCTGCGCCGCCGTCCACAGCGCCTGGATCGAGTACATCGCCGAGCCGTCGCCGATCAGGCAGACGGTGCGGCGGTTCGGATGCGCCAGCGCGAAGCCGACCGAGGCCGGCAGCGACCAGCCCAGGCCGCCGCTCGCCATCGTGGCGAAACTGTCCTGGCCCGGCATCGGCATGAACTTCTGCATCGCCGGACGATGCGACGGCGCCTCCTCGACCAGTATCGCGTTCTCCGGCATCGCGGCGCGCAGCGTGTGCAGCAGATACTCTACCGGCATCGGCTCGGCCGGCTGAGGTATAGGCGGCACTGCGCGAGCCGGCGGTGCGGCCCGCTTGGTTTCCGGCAGCAGCTCCAGCAGCAGCGTGAGGGCAGGCGTCATCGTCGCGATGATGCTGATGCCGAGCGGCGTCACCGATGCAGCTTCGGCATCCTCGGTGATCTGGAACAGCTTCGAGCCGCCCTCGAAGATCGCGGCGTGGCCTTCGACATGGAAGGTGAACACCGGCGCGCCGATCACCACGACGACGTCGTAAGCGCCGAGCGCTTCAGACAGTTGTCCCGGAGACGCATGCAGGAAGCCGGCGAACAGCGGATGCCGCTCGGGGAAACTGCAGCGCGCCGAGAACGGCGACACCCACACCGGCGCCTTGGTACGCTCGGCGAGCTGCACCATCAGTTCGACTGCAGCGGCGCGATCGACCGCGGGCCCGACCACCAGCGCCGGGTTCTTGGCTTTGGTGAGCGTATCGGCCAGCGCCTGCATCGCTGATCGATCCGGACCAAGTTCGCGCGTGATGGCGCGCGGCGGGACCGGCGCGGCCGGCCGAGCCCAATCGTCGATCGGCACCGACACAAAGGTCGGCCCGCACGGCGGCTGCATCGCGACGTAGTAGGCACGGGCGATCGCGGCGGGCACGTCCTCGGCGCGCGCCGGCTCGACGCTGTACTTCACATAAGGCCGCGGAAATTCGGAGGCGCGTTCGGCGCCGAGGAAGGCCTGCAGTGGCAACAGGCTGCGCGCCTGCTGGCCGGCGGTGATCACCAGCGGCGTCTGGTTCTTGAACGCGGTGTAGATATTGCCGAGCGCGTTGCCGACGCCGGCCGCCGAATGCAGATTGACGAAGCCGGCGTTGCGCGTCGCCTGTGCATAGCCATCGGCCATCGCCACCGCCGAGGCTTCCTGCAGCGCCAGCACGTAGTCGATGTCGTCCGGCCAGTCGCTGAGGAATGGCAGTTCGGTCGAGCCGGGATTGCCGAACACCTTGTCGATCTTGAAGGCGCGGAGCAGGTCGAGCGTGGCGGATTTGACGGTGCTGACGGCAGCGCTCGGCTGCTTGGACTTGTTCGCGGGCAAGGGCGATTTCCTCGGGCGGCGGATGCCGGTGTTGTTGTTTGCACCGATCAAATCCGCAGGCGGCGAGGGGAGTCAACAGCATCAGCCGCGATGCCAAATTTCCCTCCCCCTTGCGGGGAGGGTGGCCGGCCGTAAGGC